>JAUQQG010000127.1 GCA_030550015.1 bacterium
TGCCTTTGCAATCTCCCCGGAGGGAGGAGAGGCCTACGTCGAATATCTCCATACGCTGATGCGCAACCGAGAGGCACTTGTTGTTGTGGCGCTGGATCAGAGGGAGCTAGTGGGTTACGCCGTGGGGCGGGTCAGCACTTTGCCGAGGACCTTCCTGGTCCGGAGGCGAGGGTACATCCATGACGTCTTTGTGAGGGAGAGCTACCGTCTGAGAGGGGTAGGACGTCAGCTCATTGGGGAGCTCCTCCAGTGGTTCCGGGGCCAAGGGATCACACTCGTTGAGCTGACAGTTGCCATCCAGAATGCGCAAGCCCTGGCTTTTTGGGAAAAGCTGGGATTCACCACGTACATGGTTCACATGAAGCTGGAGGTGTGAACGTCCATGAAGAAGTTAGGATTGCGTGCACAGAAGCCCTCCACATTCTCCATCGTTGCCATCGACCTGAAGACTGGAGAGATCGGGGTTGCCGTCGCCAGCAAATTCCTTGCCGTAGGCGCGGTCGTCCCGTACGCGAGAGCTAGCGTCGGGGCGATTGCGACGCAGGCGTGGGCGAACTTGAGCTACGGTCCAAGGGGTCTTGAATTGCTCAGTAGCGGGCTTTCTGCAGAAGAAGTTGTGGAACGCCTGGTCCGCGAGGACGAAGGAAGGGATCACCGACAGCTCGGGGTCGTGGATGCCCAGGGAAGAGCCGCTGCCTGGACGGGGAAGCAGTGCTATCCCTGGGCGGGCCATATTGTAGGGGAGGGTTTTGCCTGCCAAGGGAACATCCTTGCGGGAGAATCTGTGGTCCAGGCGATGGTGGAGGCTTTCGTGAATACCCCAGGCCCTCTTCCCGAGCGCCTTCTGGAGGCGCTGGCTGCTGGCCAGGCACAGGGAGGAGACAGCCGAGGGCAGCAGTCTGCAGCTCTTTACGTCGCCAAGGAGAAGGGGAGCTATGGGGGCTATCTCGACCGATATATCGACCTCAGGGTGGATGACCACCCTGCTCCCCTAGAAGAGCTCCGCAAGCTCCTCCGGCTGCACCGCCTCTATTTTGGGACGACTGCCCCAGGGAACCTTATCCGTGCCGAGGGGAACGTGGTGAGGGAAATCCAGCGGATCCTCACGAAGCTGGGCTATTACCGAGGGGAGCAGACGGGAGTGTACGATGAAGCCACGAAAAGAGCGTTGAAGCAATTCTTCGATCTGGAGAACTTCGAGGAACGGTGGCGGGACGATGATCTCGTGGACCGTGAGGTCCTCAACTTCATGCGGGAACGCTACGGGTAGTGGGTGGGATTACCATGACGAAGCGAGAGCGCATCCAAGCAGCCATCCACCATAAACCTGTGGATCGTCCTCCCATTGCCATGTGGCGGCACTTCCCCCAGGACGATATGCGCGCGGAGAAGCTTGCTGCCAGCACGATCGCCTTCTACAGGCAGTTTGACTTCGACCTGCTGAAAGTGACTCCTGCGAGTGGCTACTATGGGGACGACTGGGGGCTTAAGGCGGCATACCGTCCCAACCGTGAAGGCACCCGTACCTATCTGGAACGGCCTATTAAGAAAGCAGGAGACTGGCCCCACCTGAAGGTCCTCGATGTGACCTCCGGGACTTATGGCCGGGAGCTACGCGCCATCCGCCTGATCGCTGAGGAGGTAGGGCGGGAGGTGCCAATCCTGGAGACCATTATGAGCCCTCTCACTATTGCTCGTACCCTCTCAGGGGATCATGCCTTATTGCGCTACCTCCAGGAGAACCCTGAGGAGGTCCACGCAGGGCTAGAGATCATTACCGAGGTGACTTCCCGCTTTGTCCAGGAGTGTCTCGCTGCAGGTGCTGACGGCATCTTCTTCGCCACCCAGTGCGCCACAACAGACTACTTGTCCGAAGAGCAGTATGAGGAGTTCGGGCGCCCTTACGACCTGCGTGTGCTAGAGGCTGCTGCAGGGGTGGGTTGCATCATCCTCCACCTCCACGGGCGGAATATCTTGTTCGATCTTTTTACTGACTATCCTGTGCACATCATCAACTGGCACGACCGCGGGACGTGGCCTCCCCTCGAGGAAGCGAGAAAACGCTACTCGGGTTGCCTCCTAGGGGGAATCGATGAACAGGGAACGCTCGCGAAGGGCACACCAGAGGAGGTCATCGCGGAGGTGAAAGACAGTCTCCGCCGCACAGGAGGTGTGGGGCATATCCTTGGGCCTGGGTGCGTGATTCCCTTGGATACCCCTCAGGAAAACATTCAGGCGGCAGTCGCTGCGGTTGTTTCGCAAACCCCTCCCCGATAACCTTCTTACTTGCCAACCTGTAAACCCGCATGCTACCTTCTCGCCTCTTGGTACTCCTTCACATCCATCAAGTCTCGAAGGCCATCTCCAACGAAGTTGATGGCCAGCACCACCAGCATGATGGCAAGGCCCGGGAAAACCCCCAACCACCAGGCAGTGGTAAAGAAGGGACGGGCGTCGTTGAGGATGAGTCCCCAAGTAGGGGTGGTGGGCTTGACGCCTAATCCGAGGAATGAAAGCGCTGCCTCCCCGAGGATGGCGTAGGAGATGCTCACCGTCCCTTGGACGATTACGGGGGAGAGGGTGTTGGGGAGAATATGGCGCAGGAGGATCCGGCGGTCCGAGGCCCCTACCGCTCTCGCCGCAGAGACATACTCCTCCTCCCGGATAGCCAGGACCATGCCCCGGGTGATCCGGGCGAAATCATCGAGGAAGGCAAGGGTGATGGCCACGATCACATTTACGAGGCCTGTTCCGAAGATTGCCACGAGGCCGACAGCGATGATGAAGTTCGGAAATGCCCACTGGAGGTCGATGTAGCGCATCACCAGCATATCTACCCATCTGCCGTAGAAACCAGCAATGAGACCTAGCGAGACACCAAAGGTGGCTGCGAGGAGAACAGTAGTGATCCCAACGAACAAGGAGACCCGCGATCCAAAGATGATCCGACTGAGCAGGTCGCGCCCTAGGTCGTCGGTGCCGAGGGGGTGCTTTAGGGAAGGCGGAAGGAGCATCTCTTGCCCTTGGGCTGCCGGGTCGTAGGGAGCAACCCACGGGGCGAAAATCGCACCAGTCGCAACAATGCCAAGGATGGCTAGGCCGAGGAGAGCTCTCCTATCCCGGAGGAGCCTACGGGCAACTGCACTCCAGGTGCGACGACTAGGCGCCCATGGCCGTGGCCCAGCGAGTCCTTCTAAGCTCTCTTCGAACTCGAACGCGCGCGGCGTGCCCATGGGATCACTCCACGTAGCGGATCTTCGGGTTGATGAGAGCGTAGAGGATATCCACGAACAGGTTCATGAACACGAAGATCGTCGCGATGACCAAGATTGCTCCTTGGACAACGGGGAAGTCCCGGTTCAGGATGGATTCGATGAGAAGCCTCCCCACGCCCTTGATGGCAAATACATTCTCCGCGATGACAGATCCGGCAAGGAGGAGGGCAAAGGCGATCCCCATGACGGTAATCACCGGAATGAGCGCGTTTCGGAGGGCATGCTTGAGGATGACGATCTGCTCTTTTAAGCCCTTGGCACGGGCTGTACGGACGTAGTCCTCTCGCAGGACCTCGAGGAGCGCGGAACGGGTCATGCGCGCAAGGATTGCCGAGAATGCTGTTCCTGCAGTCAAAGCCGGAAGGATCAGGTGGGAGAGCCAGGGCCAGATCCCTGCGCTGATGGGTTCGTAGCCGAATGCCGGGAGCCACTGGAGCTTTGTGGCGAAGAGGATGATCAGAAGGATCCCAAGCCAGAAGTCAGGCATGCTCAGTCCCAGGAATGCAGCCACCGTGAAGATGTGGTCGGAGAGGGAGTACCGACGGACAGCGGATACGATCCCTGCGGGGATGCCGAGGATCACTGCGACGGAGAAGGCAATGGTTGCCAAGGAGAGCGTCCGAGGGAGGGCCTCCAGGAGAAGGGTGGTGACTTTCTGCTGGTTCCAGATGGAGTTTCCAAGGTCCAGCCGAATGAGGCTGAGGAGCCAGCGCACGTATTGAACGAGAAAGGGCTGGTCAAGCCCAAGGTTATGTCGGATTTGGGCGACGGTCTGAGGGTCAGCCTCGAACCCGACCATGGCCCTCACAGGGTCCCCGGGAATCGCCCGCATCATGAAGAAGACAAGGGTAGCCACCGCCCACATCACGAGGAGCGAATAGGCCACCCTTTCCAGGATATAGCGCTTCATAGCTCCCCCAAATGCAGTGAGCAGTGACTCATCACTAGTGACTGACCCCTGTTATTTCACCGTGACTGTGTCCAGATCCCGCAGGCTTGGGATGTGTACGAACCCTCGCACGTCCTTCCGATAGGCCACGCTGTCCATAGCGTGGAAGAGGAAGGCGCAGGGGGCATCCCGGCTGACGATTTCCACGATCTCCCGGACCCACTTGACCCGCCGTTCGGGATTCACGGTGGTCTTCTGGGCGGCGTTGAGTGCATCTACCCGGGGGTTGGCGTAGCCGAAGGTATTGAACTTGGAGGTGGAGGCGAACCAATCGTCGATGGAGTCGTCTGGGTCGTAGTCTCCGCCGCTCCCGATCTGCAGCCACTCGAACTGCCCGCTGTCGAAACGTTGCACCTGAACCGGGAAGTCCACGACCTCCAGCTCGACGGTGATGTTGGCGTGACGCTTCAGGATGTCGGCGATCACTTCCCCGCGCCTCCGTGTAGGAGGGGTGACCACCATCTTGACGGTGAACCCGCCTCCAAACCCTGCCTCCGCGAGGAGCTTCTTGGCCTCCTCAGGGTTGAAGCGCTGGGGGCTTGTCTTAGAGAGGTCCACGAAGTACGCACCTTGTGCGGGAGGCACGGGCCCGTAGGCAGGGATACCGCGCCCTAGCAGGGCACGCTTGATCAGGTCCTCCCGGTCCATGGCCTTCGCCACGGCCAGCCTGACGCGGTTGTCGTCGGTGGGGAGTTTCTCCTTCCCGATGCGTTCTTTCTTGTCTGTACGAAGGTTAAAGAAGATGGCCTGGAAGCCCGGGTCGGAGGTCTCCGACACGATGAGATCGCGGTTTCCCTTTACCCGAGTATATAGGGCTTCAGGGATCGCGTTGATGAACTGAACCTGTCCGGCCTCTAAGGCGGAGACAAGGGTGGCCGGCTCTTCGATGTTGAAGATGACCACCCTATCAAGCCGCGGCCTTCCTTTCATGAAGTAATCAGGGAACTTCTCCAGGACGAGGCGTTCCCCCAGCCGGTGCTCGACGATCCGGAAAGGACCTGTTCCTACTGGCCGGCGGGTGTACTCCTTGCCCATTTGCTCGATTGCCCGCCTGTTCACGATGGTCAAAGCTCGTCCGCTGCTGCGTTCTGTGACCTTGATCAAGAAGGAAGCACGTGGACGGCTCAGGGTGAACCGGACAGTGTAGTCGTCGAGCTTCTCGGCCTTCTCTACACCCTCGAGGACTGCGCGGTGCAGGGAGCCAACCTTCGGGTCCAGGGTGCGGTTATAGGTATAGATCACGTCGTCGGCTGTGAACAGGTCCCCGTTGTGGAAGCGTACCCCACGGCGGAGGTGGAAGGTCCACTGGAGCCCGTTCCGAGAGACCTCCCAGCTTTCGGCGAGGTCGCCGCGGGGGATGAGATCTTTGTCAATATGTGTAAGCCCACTGAGGACGTTGCTCGCCACCTGGAACTGGAAGACCTGGTTGATGAAGGCAGGGTCAAGATTGGTGAACTCCCGCAGGTTCCACGCGGCACGGAGCTCGCCACCTGGACGCCCTTGGGCAAAGACCTGTGGCGGGTTCATCAGATAGGAGAGATAGTGGAATGCTCCTGTGGCAATGAACAGACGGAGCATCGTTCTGCGGGTGATCCTCCAGCTCGACAGGTCCTCCCAATTCAACCCTAGGCTAGGGTCTTGCGGGTCGAAATCCAGAGCCCACCGGATTTCCTCTTCCTGGAGGCCCTCCGGTTGGAGTTTTTCTTGATGTTCTGCCATATGTATAACCCCCCTTTCTGTTTAACCGAGATGTGCTCTTTCGCAGGTCATTCCCCCCGAATGGATTCTTCGATGGCCTCGAAGTGATGACGCATTGCACGTGCGGCAGCCTCGGGCTCTCCTGATGCAATTGCTTCAAGAAGGTTCGCGTGGAGTTTGT
>JAUQQG010000119.1 GCA_030550015.1 bacterium
CTTCTACGGTCCAGTAGCGTGTCCCCGCCACGAGAAGCTTCTCGGCGGGGAACCTGGTAATGACCTCGCACCCATCCTTGGTCACCACGAGTTGCTCCTCGATGCGGGCAGCGGACCATCCGTCAGATGCCGGCCAGAAGGTCTCCAGGGCGAAAACCATGCCTTCCTCAATTACCTCAGGGTGGTCGAAGGAGACCAACCTGCTGAAGATGGGCTTTTCCCAAATCGAGAGGCCCACTCCGTGGCCGTACTGGAGGGCGAACGCCGCCTCCTCGTTGGGGAACCCAAATTCCTCCGCCTTTGGCCAGACCTTGACGACATCGGCAGTAGTAACCCCGGGCTTGATCAGGCTAATGGCCGCGTCGAGGTAGTCGCGGCAACGCTTGTAGGCATCCACCATGGCTGGGGAGGCGCTGCCCACCACGAACGTCCGGTAGTAACAGGTGCGGTAACCGTTGAAACTGTGGAGGATGTCGAAGTATACGGGGTCTCCAGGCCGGAGCACTCGGTCGGTGTATACGTGGGGGTGCGGGTTGCACCGCTCCCCGGAGATGGCGTTCACTCCTTCTACGTGCTCGGAGCCGAGGTCGTAGAGTACCTTACTCACGAGGCCCACACACTCGTTCTCGCGCACTCCGGGACGCAGGAACTTGAAGAGCTCCTCGTACGCGGCGTCCACCATCATGCAGGCAGTGGTGAGGAGGGTAATCTCGTCCTGCGTCTTGATTTTTCTAGCCTCCTGCATGAGCCACTGCCCGTCCACCACCCGAATGCCCTCCTCCTGGAGGGCGAAGAGCACAGGAGGCTCGATGATATCCACGCCAAGCGGCTCTTTGTGTAAGCCACGGCTCTCCAGCTCAACGCGGATCTTCCGGGCTACATCCTTGGCCTGTGGTGGGTAGGCTCCCCGCAAGGTGGAAATCCCAGCTCGAGAGCGTTCCCCAAGCCAGGGGCAGTAGAGTTGATGGTGGCGCGCCGCCGAGCCGAAGTCCCACAGGATGGGCTCATCATCCTGAGGAAGGAGACAAAAGCGTACGAGCTTGTCCATGGCCCACGTGCCAATGTGCGTGGCGGTGATGTATCGGATGTTGTTCATGTCGAAGCACAGGAGGGCCCCCAGCTCCGACTGTTTGAGGAGCCTCTTCACCCTGGCCAGGCGCTCGGTACGCAGGCGGTCGAAATTGACCCGCTCTTCCCAGTCCACGGCCATCAATCCGAATGTCTTGAGACCCATTACACTCCCCCCTTGTTCTGGAATTTCTCGTGGCGCATTTGAGGCTCACAGCTGGGTGGACTCTCTCACCTCCGTCCACAGAGTTCCCTCGCAACCTGTGCCACCTTTTCAGGTGTCGGCACGGTGAGATCTTCTAGCACGGGCGAGAAGGGGACCGGGACGTCCATGGCGCCGATGCGTTTGACGGGGGCATCGAGGTCATAGAACGCTTCCTCCGCGATGATCGCGGCGATCTCCGCCGTTACGCCGAAACGCTGGTACCCTTCATCCACCACGAGTGCGCGTCCCGTCTTCTTGACCGATGCCAGGATGGTCTGTTTGTCCAAAGGGACAATGGTGCGTGGATCCACCACCTCTGCGGAGATCCCCTCCTCCGCCAGGAGATCTGCAGCGGCGAGAGCTACCTGCACCATGCTGCTCGTGGCCACAATGGTGATGTCTTTCCCCTCCCGCTTGACATCCGCGACTCCGAAGGGGATCGTGTACTCTTCCTCTGGGACTTCCCCTTTTACTTGGTACATCATCTTGTCCTCGAAGAAGACCACAGGGTTGTCGTCACGGATTGCAGTCTTGAGAAGCCCCTTAGCGTCGTAAGGGGTAGAGGGGAGGACGACCTTCAACCCTGGGATGTGGCTGACCCAGGCGTGGAGGCTTTGGCTGTGCTGGGCAGCAGAGCGGCGGGTAGCACCCAGGGTTGTCCGGATCACCAGAGGGACCTTGAGCTTCCCTCCAGACATGTAGTGGACCTTGGCGGCTTGGTTGGCAATCTGGTCCATGGCCAGGGTGATGAAGTCCCCGAACATAATGTCCACAACAGGGCGCATCCCAGTCATTGCAGCTCCTATAGCGATTCCTGTGAATCCTGCCTCGGAGATAGGGGCGTCGATCACCCGCTCCTTCCCGAACTCCTCCACCAGCCCCGAAAGGACCTTGAAGGGTGTGCCCGCCTCGGCTACATCCTCTCCGATGATGAACACGCGCGTGTCCCTGCGCATCTCCTCTGCCAGGGCTTCCCGGATGGCCTGAGCCATGGTGATCTCCCGGGTTCCTTTCTCCAACGCCGAGGGGGTGCTTGTCTTAGGCGTAGACATGCTGATCCACCTCGTTTGGATCAGGATAGGGTGCCTCGAGGGCGAACTGGACTCCTGCAGCGATCTCCTCGCGGACCCTCTGGTTGATCTCTTCCAGGATTTGCGCATCGGCGATTTTCTGGCGCATCAGCCATCCCGCCAGGATTTTCAGGGGATCCCGCTCGGATCTCCATCTCTGTTCCTCTTCCTTGCTCCGGTAGTAGGATCTATCGATATCTCCAACGTGGTGGCCGAGGTAGCGGTAGGTGGTGCAGAGGAGGAACGAGGGGCCCTCCCCTCCCCGGGCGCGGGCCACCGCTCTCCTGCTCGCCACGTAGACGGCCCGTACGTCCTGTCCATCAACCTCTTCGGCGTGGATTCCGAACGCGCGCGGCCTGGCCAGGATGTCCCCGGCGAGGACCTCCCGGTAAGGGGTATACTCCGTGTACTGGTTGTTCTCGCACACATAGATGACGGGCAGTTTCCACAGCGAGGCCATGTTCATGACCTCGTAGAGGATGCCCTGGCCCAGAGCTCCCTCACCGAAGAAACAGACGGCCACCTGGTCAGTTCCACGCATCTTTGCTGAGAGGGCAGCACCGGTAGCGATCCCCGTGCTGCCGCCGACAATGGCATTCGCGCCGAGGTTCCCGGAATCAGGATCGGCGATGTGCATGGATCCTCCCTTCCCATGACAGTACCCAGGTGCTTTCCCCAACAGCTCTGCGAACATGCGATCCACGGAAGCGCCCTTTGCCAGGCAGTGGCCATGGCCCCGGTGGGTGCTGGTGATGTAGTCGTCAGGACGGAGGGCCTGGCAGACGCCGACAGCGATAGCCTCCTGCCCAATGTACAGGTGGGCGAGGCCGGGCATCTTCCCACTCAGGTAGAGCTCATTGACCTGTTCCTCGAAAGCCCGGATCTTGACCATGAGCTCGTACATCCGCAGCCATTCGTCGTGGCTGACCTCGGCCAGCTCCGGGGCCTGCTCGACCTGGGAAGGTAGGATCATCTGGCTCATGGCATCCTCCTCGGTGATCACTCCCCGGCAGGGGGTTTGTGGTCCGGCGAAAACCCGGACATCCGGGCGAGGACTTCAAAGATGATGGCGAAGTCATTCTTGTCAAGCCCCATTCCACGTGCAGCGGTGAGGAACTCGTTGGCTATGGCTGTGGTCGGCAGGGGAACGTTGAGCTGCCTTCCCATCTCCAGCGCAATGAGCAGGTCCTTCTGCATCATGTTCACATCGAACCATGCCTCTTCAGGCATCTCCAGGACGAAGGGTCCACGGTAGCAGAGCATGGGAGAGGCAGCCACACTGTTCAGAAGCACCTCTACAGCTGTCTTTCGCGGGATCCCACCTTTCTCCGCAAGGAGCACAGCTTCACTGAAAGCCAGCATTTGCGCACCGAGGTTCAAATTCGTTGCGATCTTCATGAGCACCGCTTGGCCGTTTCCCCCGACGTAGTTGACCTTGGGCCCAATGGTCTCAAGGATGGGCTTGACCTGTTGGAAGGTCTCGTAGTCGCCTCCCACCATGATGGAGAGCTTTCCCTGTTCCAGCGTCACGACGCTCCCGGAGACTGGCGCGTCGAGCATCCGAGCACCCTTCTCCGCAACCCGCATAGCCAGCTCCCTGCTTGCCGCGGGGCTCACGGTGCTCATGTCGATGTAGACCTTCCCTGGCCCAAGCCCAGCGAGAATGCCGTTGGGACCTTCGGTCACGTCTCGGAGCGCCCGCGTATCTGTAACCATGGTGAAGACCACATCTGCGACCTCTGCAACCGTCCGCGGCGTTTCCCCCCAGCGCATCCCCAGGTCGAGGAGCCACTGGGCTTTTGCTTTGGTCCGGTTATACCCCGTGACGGTGTAGCCAGCATCTAGGAGCCGCTTGACGATCCGGCTTCCCATCACGCCGAGCCCAACGAACCCAAGGTTTGTCATAAGCTTCTTCCCTCCATCTCTCTTATGAACCCTTCGGCAGTCCCTACTTGGGACGCACCCATCACGAATCTCTAAACCTCATCAAGCGGCCGGATATACTGCTCCCATGCCTTCCCGCCCAGGATGTTGCGGATGTCATGCTCCACGCGGGAAAGGTGCTCGATCATCCGCGTGCGCGCCTCGGAAGCGTCTTTCTTGAGGATGGCCGAGAAGATCTGCCGATGCTGCTCCAGGGATCGCTGGGGGCTTCCTGGGATGTCGTAAATGGTAAACAGTGCCCGCTGCAGGAGCCCCCGGATGGCATGCATCAACCGGGCCACGATCCGGTTCTTGGTTGCCTCGGCGATGGCGAGGTGGAATTGAAGGTCAGCCGCGATATACCGATGAGGAGAAGCAATCCCCTCATCCATATCTCGGATGGCCTGTTCCATGCGCTTGAGATCAGCCCGGGTCCGCCGCTCCGCAGCCAGGGCAACAGTCTGGACCTCAAGGAGCTTGCGGACCTCAAAGAGTTCCCGCATGGTCGCCTCCCGCAAGGTGAACAACAACAGGAGCGACTCGCTCAGGGGATTCAAGGAAGGGGCAACCACGAAGCTTCCCTTCCCCAGGGAGCGGATGAGACCCTTCGATTCCAGGATCCGCAGGGCCTCGCGTACCGACGACCGTCCCACGCGGAACCGGGTCGCAAGTTCTTTCTCCGTGGGGAGGGCATCGCCGGGACGGAGTCTGCGGTCACCGATCATGGCGATGAGGTGATCGGCGACGAGCTCATAGGTCTTCTGCTTCTCGACGGGAACAAACCCCTCATCTAAGACCGTACGGGGGGCCATCGGGTCACCTCGCATTCCATCCGCGGCTTTTGATCTGCTTGTCTGACAGTAGGATATTCGCCGAGAGAAGGGCCTTTCCCTTCACACACCCTTAAGTACCCCGGCAAAAGTTCTTGACTTTTGCCGAGGGCCCCACTTGAAAAATCGGGATCCCCAGCAAATCTTGTCAAAAGATTTCGCTGGGGATACTTAGCCCTCCGCAACCAAGAGGTCCAGA
This sequence comes from bacterium, assembly GCA_030550015.1. GTDB lineage: Bacteria > Sysuimicrobiota > Sysuimicrobiia > Sysuimicrobiales > Thermofontiviventaceae > Thermofontivivens > Thermofontivivens primus. The sequence goes on from JAUQQG010000119.1 coordinate 5,296, forward strand.
GTTTCGTCACCCGTGACGCGTTCACTTCCTGTCTCCGTGATGACGAAGGTGTGACCGAAGAACAACCCAAGCAATCCATCCGGTGTGATCGGGTTGGGTTCCAGCATGACCGTCATCCCAGGCCTCAGGATTCTGTCCTCCGGGTCAGCATGCACACCATCCACACGTACTTCTGGGGGATGGGTGACGAGATCGATTCCGTGGAGGATGATAGGCCGGGACTGGTATCCCCGCTCGCGGAAGAAGCGCGATCGTCTCGCTACCTCCTCCAGGGAGACTCCTGGACGGAGGGCGTCTGCGAGGTACTCGAAGCCAGGACGGACCACCTCGTCGAACATACGTCGGATCTGGTCGGTGGGAGGTCCGACACAGATGGGGACACCGATTTGGGCGGTATACCCCTCATACCCAGCGGCGAGTTCGTTGAGGATGAGGTCCCCATGTTGCAGACGCCGTCCCGATGGCCTCGGGTTCCCGAAGATCATGCAAGGTCGCTCCATGGAGGTGCTCCCGATAATCAGGAAATCCACCTCCCCGCCTCCACTTAGGATTGCGTGGGCCGCAGCGGCCTTCAACTCGTACTCCGCCACACCTGGTCGCGCGGCCTGGAGGATGGCGTGGAGGGCTCTAGTACAGAGCTCTCCTGCCTTCCGGACACGACCCAGCTCCTCGCGGCTCTTCACCACAAGGAACTCATGAAAGAAATCGCCTGCGAAGACAAAGCGCGCATTTGGAAGCTCCTCCAAGAGCGCCTGGTATTGATTAACTGGCAGGTAGTCGCCGTTCCGGGGATCAAGGAGGGAGATCCCGATCCTGCCGCGGTCGAGGTGGAGTTCCCGGAGACGTGCTGCAAGGACCTTGGCAAACCCTCCCCCCGAAGCAGGTCGCACGTCACGCACTGTCACAGCGCGACGCGTCGCCTCGATGTGCGTCCCGCCCATCCCGTACACGAGGGTAGGCTCTCCCTCAAGGGGGACCAGAAGGTAAACGGATACGGCATGCCACTCTCTGTGGCCAGTGAGCCAAAAGACACCTCCACCGTAGCTCCAGTGGTTAGGGCCACCGCAGGCAATGAGGGCGTCGAGGCCCAGGCGCTGGAGCTTTTCCCGCGTGAGAGTATAGCGCCGCTGCATCTCTCCTTCGGAGAACTTCTCGTAGACGGCATCGGCAAAGTAGGGACTCCCGTAGAAATTCCCGAAGTGCTGCCCTTGGTCCAGAGCGCTGCGGATCTCCTCGAAGTGAAAAGGTCCTGGCATGTTCCTCCTCCGGATCAGTCATGACTGGAGTGCTGCCACGGTGCCACCCGGACTTCTAGCCAGCGCAACCCCTGTACTAGGATCACGCCCAGGAGAGAGAGGGTAATCACAGGGACAAGCATGCGGTCGATCTGGATGCTCTGAGCATAACGCACGATGAGGTATCCGATGCCGGAAACGGCTGTATACAGATCTGCAACGACCATCCCGACAAGGGCACGGCCGAGGGCAAGACGTAACCCAGCAACGAGGAAGGGGAGGGAGGAGGGGAGGATCACATCCCCCCACAGAGCCCACTCTGGGCTTCGGAACGACTTGGCAACCTCAAGCAGCTTTGGATCCACGCTCTTCACCCCCTGGTAAGTGTTCAGCAGGATGGGGAAGATGGCGAAGAGATAGATGACAGCAGCCTTTGCCTGATCTCCGAATCCTAACCAGATCACCACCAGGGGCATGAGCGCCACCATGGGTGTAGAGTAGAGGGCAATCACGAAGGGCTCGAGGGTGAGATCCAGGACACGAATCCGCGCCATCAGGATCCCCAGGACGACCCCGGAGATTGCACCGAGGCCTGTCCCAATGAGGAATACCTTGAGGGAGATAGAGAGGTATTTCCAGAGCTCTCCGGAGCCTACCACCTGGACCGCCGCAGCGACGATCCGCGAGGGTGGGGCGAAGAGGAGCGGGTTGATCTGCCGGCCAAATGCCTCCCACAGGGCAAGAATCAGAGAAACCCCCACAAGGCGGATCACCCATTCACTCCGACGCTGGCGTCTAGACAAGTTTGCAATCGCCCGCTTTAACTCTGCCTGCTTCTGGATATGTACGGCAGTTTCCATAGATGGCCTCCTTCCCTCAATCGATGGTGCCCGGGTGGGGCCTCTCAAGGAGGAACCGAGGCTGCCTCGGCGATCTCGGAACGAAGGAGCTCCCAAATCTGCGTCCTCAGGCTTCCGAACTGTGGGTCTGCCCGGACTACAGAGAGCTTCCGGGGCCTCGGGAAAGGAACCCTCACAACCGTTTTGATCCTTCCTGGACGGGCCGTAAGCACGATGACACGGTCTCCCAGGAGGATCGCCTCGTCAATGCTGTGGGTGACGAACACAATGGTCTTTCGCTCCTGCTCAAGGATCCGCAGGAGCTCCTCTTGGAGGATCTCCCGAGTCTGTGCATCCAAAGCCGCAAAAGGTTCGTCCATGAGGAGGACATCCGGATCTGTAGCCAGCGCACGCGCCAAGCCGACTCGCTGCTGCATACCTCCGGAGAGCTGGTGGGGGTAATACCGCTCAAACCCTTTCAGGCCCACCAGCTCGATAGCACGCGACACGCGTTCGGTGATCTCCGCAGCTGGTGCGCCCCGCACCTTCAACCCGTATGCGACGTTGGCGAAGACGGTTTTCCACGGGAAGAGGCCGAAGTGCTGGAATACCATGGAGACCTTCTCTGGGGGGCGAGTGATGGGCTGGCCATCGAGGGTGATTGTTCCAGCGGAGAGGGGGATTAGCCCATCCATGCAGCGCAAGAGCGTGGTCTTCCCACACCCACTGGGGCCGACGATACACAAGAATTCATTGGCATAGACGTCGAACGAAATTCCCTCGAAAGCAACCACCGTGCCTCCCAGGAAGAGACGTGTGGCGTTTTCCACGCGAATCTTGATCGTCACCGCAGGGCCTCCGCCAGAAAGTCCGCGACAAGAGGGCGGTACTTGTAAGGAATGTTATTGCACACGTGGTTTCCTTCTGGGTAGCAGACCCACCGTTTGGGACCGGTCGCTTCTTCGTAGATGCGGTAGGGATCTTGTGGTGGAATGAGGTTGTCTTTCTCCCCGTGTACGACGAGCAAGGGGACACGGATGTGCCTCGCGATCCCCGCGAGGGTCGCTCCACGGCTCTTCTCCCGTACCTCCTCCTGGTCCTTCGCACCCCAGATGTGGAGCCAACGTTGGAGGTGGAATGCATCGTGAAGGAGAATGGGACTGGTCTCGGGGCTGTACAAACTGCCGCAGCATGCGACTGCGCGGATCCGCGGCTCCAGGGCGGCACAGCGTGCAGCAAGATACCCGCCCAGGCTGACTCCACAAACTCCTACCCGGCTCCCGTCGACATCATCCCGGCTGAGGAGAAAATCGATTGCAGCCCGGGCTGCAACCTCAAAATCCACTCGCATCTTCATACGGAACCACATCTCTCCCTGCCCAGGGCCGTCCACAGTGAGGGTTGCTAGGCCGCGGCGGAGGAAGTGATTCTCAAAGGTATGATGTTCCTCCTTTGCCGAATCCAACCCTGAAAGGAACAGGACCACTGGAGGCCGTTTGATCCCACGAGGGCGTCGGAGGTAGCCCGGCATTGTGGTCTCCTCGAGCGGGATCTCCACTCGCTCCCCTGGGGGATCGAATCCTGGAAGTGCCTTCTGGTAACACTCCACCCGCTTGCGGTGGCCTGTAGTGTATTCCTCCAAGTTGTGGACCCAGCAGAAGATGGCGAAGTGATACGCAAGAGCAGCGCGGTAGTATGCCTCCTGCGCGGTGAGGGAACGATCTTCCCCTAGGGCTTCCTCGGCAAGGGACTCATGGTGTCGTCCGAGTTCCATCCACGCCCCATACCACTGGTCCCATCGCGCCAAGCTCTGGACGGTTCTCCTGTAGTCGTTCGCATCGACGCCATTGGTGATGATACGCGGTTCCCAGCTTACTACGACCTTCTGCAGGATCTCATCCCCCATCGTGCATTCCCTCCTTGTACAGGGTGGATCTCCCTACCCCAAGCAAAATCCTAGGAGAGATTTTGCAGGGGGAGCCCCGTATCTCAAGAAGGTGCTTAGAAGCAACCAGGTGGCACGGGGATAGGTCCTCCGGCCTTCTGCAGTGCCTCGTTCGCGAGGGTCATATCGAAAGCTTCCTCTGGGCGATACGTGTTCCGAAGGACCCCTCCTTGGTGCTCAAAATCAATTGTCCAGCGGATCCTGTTCATATCCAGGCCAAGGTTCCGTGCCCACACGCATCCTGTTACGATGCGCGCGTAGGCATAGCTCACATCGCGCTCGTCGGCACCGGTGATCTTTGCTGCAGCTCGAATCGTCTCCGTCCTGTGGGTATAAGCATAGCGGATTGCCAGGATGGTGGCTGCCACGAAGTCCGAGACCAGATCCCGGTTTGCCTGTACGAACGAGCGCATGCCACACACCACATGGTATTGGTAGTTGGGCAATGCCTTGTAGAGGTCATAGATCACACGCACACCCTTGAGCTCGCGAAGAACCTTGCTCGCCTGTTCGTAGTGGAAGATCGCGGTGTCGGTTTGTCCTGAGATGAGGGCAGGAACCCGGCCGGCCGTGGTCGTTTGGACAATGGTGACGTCCTGAGGTCGTAGACCTGCAGCTTCTAGGACCGCCCTGTTCATGCGATCGATGAACCCTCCAGGGGCGCTGGACATGCCAACCTTCTTTCCTCTCAGATCTTTGATATCTTTGATGGGGTCGCGTGCGACCATGACAACCCCGACCTTTGGGGTCGGACCATAGAAGCTGACGACAGGAACACCATTCCCGTATGCCACGAGGCAATCAATATATCCCAGCTGGACATCTCCTGTGATCGCTGCCGTGAGGGCCCGCGTGGAACCCTCGAAGTTCTTGATCTCCACATCGATGTTGAATTTGTCCATGAATCCAAACTCTTTGGCCAAGGCAACGGCAGTGTGGATGACATTCGGCGGAGCCACAGGCATCGCCCAGACAACCTTGCGCTTCGGGCCAGGAGGCGGGAACTGCGGCTGTCCAGGCCCGGCAGGCGCCGGCGTCCCTGTGCTCGAAAAGGCCAGGAGCACGATCACGCTGAGAATCAGGATAGCGACCCTGTTCTTCATGTATCTCCCCCCTCCGCAGATTTCGGGTGTTCTGCCGTGTTCCCGATGAAAGAGGATTCCTGGAACGGCTGCCGAAATCTCCTACCGTCAGCTTGTCAGACAAGCGGATTCGACGTATGAACAATTTCTCCTTCCTGGAAGGATCGCTGTAGGTGAATGGTCTGGGAGGTGAAGGGATGTCCATGGTAGGCGAAGCGAGACTGTTCATTGGGGGTCGGTGGGTCAGCGGCGGACCTGAACTAGAGGTGCGCAACAAGTATACCGGCGAGGTCATCGCGACACTTCCGACGGCCCGACGGGAGGATGTGGACGCAGCGATCGCCGCGGCTAGGGAAGCGGCCCCTGTGATGGCAGAGATGCCTGCGCACAGGCGGGGGGAGATCCTGGCGCGGGCTGCGGTGATGATCCGAGAGCAGAAAGAGGAGATCGCCCGTCTCATTGCGATGGAGGCGGGGAAGGCGCTGAAGTATGCACGCATCGAGGTCGACCGGGCGGTCAGCACGTTCACCATTGCGGCAGAGGAGGCCAAGAGGATCCACGGGGAGACTGTTCCCCTCGATGCAGTGCCGGCGGGAGAGGGGTACTTCGGGTTCTACGTGCGGAGGCCCGTGGGGGTTGTAGCTGCGATCACTCCATTCAACTTCCCCCTGAACCTCGTTGCGCACAAGGTCGCTCCGGCCATCGCTGCAGGCAATGCGGTTGTCTTGAAGCCTGCGAGCGCAACTCCGTTGACTTCCGTGAAGCTATGCCAGATTTTGGAGGCGTGCGGATTGCCGCCTGGCGCCATCAACCTGGTTGTGGGTCCTGGAGGCACTGTAGGGGACTGGCTGATCACCGACCCGCGGGTGGGGAAGGTCACCTTTACCGGGAGCACAGACGTGGGGTATCACATCGTCACTCGGGCTGGGATCAAGAAAGTCACCCTTGAGCTAGGGAACACCTCCCCGGTCATCGTGGCATCAGATGCCGACCTGGAATTCGCGGCGAAGCGGTGCGCCGTAGGCGCCTACTACAATTCCGGGCAGGTCTGCCTCTCTGTCCAGCGCATATCCTGCGACCGAAAGGTCTTCGAACCCTTCCTCGAGCGGTTCACCAAGGCGACTGAGGAGATGGTCGTGGGGGATCCGCTCGACGAGCGCGTGGATGTGGGACCGATGATCGATGTGCGGGAGGCTGAGCGCATCGAGGGGTGGGTTCAGGAGGCTACGGCAGGAGGAGCAGAGATCGTGACGGGCGGACGCCGAGAGGGCCCTGTATACTGGCCCACGGTGCTCATCCGGGTGAAGCCTGAGATGAAGGTGGTGGCAAAGGAAGCGTTCGCACCTGTGGCCTCGGTCATCGAGGCCGAGAGCTTCGAGGAGGCCCTGGAGCAGGCGAACGCCACCACCTATGGCCTCCAGGCAGCGGTGTTCACCCGTGACCTCGACCGCGTCTTCCAAGCGATCCAGAGACTCCACTTCGGGGGGGTGATCATCAACGATGCCCCCACCTTCCGGGCGGACCACATGCCCTATGGGGGCGTGCGGCAGAGCGGGATCGGACGTGAGGGGGTGCGGTACGCTATTGAGGAGATGACCAACATCCAGATGGTCGCCATCCGCCTGAGAGCGTGAGGTCTTCGGAGCCTTTGCCTGAAGTGGCGTTTCCGGAGAGGGAGGAGGAAGGAGCGGGCAGATGTCGAATATTAAATTTAAAATCCAAAATTTTCCCAAGCGAACATGCGAAGAGCACTTCCTGCGCTGGAGACGCGGCATACCATCGGGGAGCTCACCTACCGGGCCATTCGGAAGGCAATCCTAAGCCGCCGTTTACCGGCAGGGACCAGGCTCGTGGTGGATCGCCTGTGCGAGGAACTGAAGGTCAGCCGGACCCCTGTCAAGCAAGCGCTGGCCATGCTCGAGCGAGAAGGGTTGGTAGTGACCAACCCGCACCGCGGGACCTACGTGGTCACGATCACGAAGCGTGATATTGCTGAGATCTACTCCCTGCGCGAGGCCATCGAGGGGATGGCGGCACGGTTGGCGGCAGAGACCATCACGAGGCAAGACCTCCAGCGGCTGCGGGCCCTGATCCAGGATGGAAGGAAGGCCCTGGAAGCCAAGGATTTCGATGCGTACGCTGAGATCGATCTGGAGTTCCATCGCCTCATCCGCCGGGCGAGCGGCAACCAGAGGCTCCAAAGGATCATGGAGAGTCTGGATGGGCAGGTGCGGATTCTCATCAATACCTCGGCGGCTGTGCCAGGGAGAGGGAAGGTTTCGATCTCCGAGCACCAGCAGGTGGTCACTGCGCTTCAGGCGAGAGATCCACAGGCCGCTGAGAGAGCGATGCGCAGGCACGTGGCGAACGCCAAGGAGGCACTCCTCGCCCATTGGGAAGAAGCCCACTTACCCTCAGGGCATGAAGAAGCTGTGGGAAAGGTTTCGTAATCCAAAGGAGGCGGGATCGTGGCGTACCGTGTGGTGGTGCACAAGCCGCAGGACGATGTGGGGGTTGCTGTATCGGATCTGGAACCTGGCGAGAGCTTGGAAGCCTACGTTTTGGAGAACGGGGAGCGGATTCGCATCAAGGTTCTCGAGCCTATCCCCCTGGGGCACAAGATCGCCTTGCGGGACATCCCTGAAGGGAGAGAGGTGATTGAATACGGGGAGAAGATCGGCTGCGCGACGGCTGCGATCCCTGCAGGGGCGCATGTGCACGTCCATAACCTGCGGAGTCTGAGGTGGTCGGCATGAATCAGCTCACTGGGTACAGGAGGCCAGATGGAAAGGTAGGAGTGCGCAACCACGTGATCGTGCTGCCCGTGGACGACATCTCCAACACAGCAGCGGAAGGGGTAGCAAAGCTTATCCCTGGCACGCTGGCCCTCGCCCATCCCTATGGGAGGTTACAGTTTGGGGAGGATCTCGAGCTCTTCTTCCGGACCCTCATTGGGACTGGTCGGAACCCAAACGTCGCTGCAGCTGTGGTGGTGGGGATCGAGCCTAAATGGGTCCAGCGGGTGACCGAAGGGATCGCCTCCACAGGCAAGCCAGTGGAAGGGTTCAGCATCGAGGAGCAGGGAGATCTCAGGACCATTGCGCAGGCCGCACGGGCGGCCAAAGCCTTCGTCCAGGATGCCTCTGAGCTCGAACGGGAACCCATCGGCTTGAATGAGCTTGTGGTCAGCATCAAATGTGGCGAGTCCGATCCCACATTGGGGGTTGCAGGGAATCCCGCACTAGGCCGCGTCGTCGACCGCCTCGTGGACGCGGGGGCTGCGGTGATCTTTGGAGAGACCTCTGAGCTCACCGGTGCGGAGCACTTGGTCGCAGCCAGGGCGGCAACCCCTGAAGTGCGCGAGGCGTTCCTGGAGACGTACCGTTCGTATGTTGCCTTCATCGAATCCCAAGGGGTGAATCTCCTGGGGTCTCAACCTACGGAGGGGAACATCCGGGGAGGCCTGAGCACCATTGAGGAGAAGGCCTTGGGGAACATCCAGAAGCTCGGGACGCGACCCTTCCAGTCTGTGCTAAAGCCTGCGGAGGCACCAAAGGGTCCTGGCCTTCACTTCATGGACACCTCCAGCGCTGCCGCCGAGATGGTCACCCTGGCGGCCGCAGCGGGTTCTGTGCTCCACTTCTTCACCACTGGCCAGGGGAACGTGGTGGGCCATCCCATCATCCCCGTGATCAAGATCTCTCCTAACCCCAAAACAGTGCGGACAATGTCCGAACATATCGATGTGGACCTGAGCCGCCTCCTGGTCGGGGAGATGACCCTGGAAGAGGCAGCCGACGCCATCTGGGAGGTGTTCGTGCGGACGGTACGCGGGCGGCTTACGGCCGCCGAGGCTCTCGGCCACCGCGAGTTCGTCCTCACCAAGCTTTACCGGAGTGCCTGAGCGGAGCGCGACGATCGACCACGATGGAGCACAAGGTTTCTGTGCAGGACGAGACGGTTCGGTCAGTGCTTGAGCACTGGGCTCCGCGGTTCATGGTGAGTGGGGTAGACTACGCGGATTTCACCCGGCTCCTTTCTGCAATCCGTTCGTGGGACGATTGGTGTCAGGAGTGGTCGAAGGTCGCCATGATTTATGAAGAGCTCGCCACGCAGGCAATTGCGGAGGGGAACCTGGAAACGGCCGGAAGCCACCTCTTTCGTGCAGCGCTGTACTACCATTTCGCCAAGTTCTTCTACGTCCACGATCCCGATTCGTACACCCGTGCTGCGAGAAAATCCTGGGAGTGTTACCAGAAAGGATCTCCGTACTACGATCCGCCTGCAGAGCGCGTGGAGATCCCCTTTGGGAAAACACGCCTCCCGGGTTATCTCCGCCGCCCCTCGGCGGTGGAAAGGCCTCCTGTGGTGGTTCTCATCGCTGGATTGGATTCGACGAAGGAGGAGAATCATACCTTCGAGGAGGTTTTCCTCCGTCGCGGGATGGCCACGCTTTCCTTTGATGGACCTGGTCAGGGAGAAGTCGAGGAGATCCTCCCTATGCGCCCGGACTGGGAGGCCCCAGTGGCCGCCGTTCTTGACTTCCTGGTATGTCGCGCGGATGTGGATGGGACCTTAGTTGGGCTCGTTGGAAGAAGCCTGGGAGGATATTATGCCTTACGGGCTGCGGCCTTCGATGGCCGCGTTCGTGCTGTCGCAGAGTCCTCAGGCCCGTTCGACTTCGGAGCTTGCTGGGAAACCCTCCCATTGCTTAGTCGGAGCGCTTTCCGGTATCGCTCCCGTTCCTCAAGTGAAGAGGACGCAAGGATCTATGCAAAGGAGTTCACCCTCCGCGGAGTTGCCCACAGGATCGCTTGCCCAGTGTTGATTGTGCACGGGAAGCAGGATCGGGTGATTCCGTGGGCGCAGGCCGTGGCTATCGCAGAAGGAGTTGGGGGGCCGAAGGAACTTGTGCTATTCGAGGAAGGAGGTCATGGCTGCAATAACCTCAGCACGAGGTATCGCCCACTTATAGGGGATTGGATGCGCCGACAGTTCCAAGCTTTTCAGAAAGGGCACCCGAATGCCCGATCCACCAAAGGGGGGAAAGACCATGGCACAGAAAGTACATAAGAGTTGCCTCATGATGGCAAGCGTGTGCTTGCTATTTGTTCTCATGGCCGTTCCAGCTGCTCCCGCGCCGACGTTGACCCCGCTTCGGCTGAGCTACGGGGATAATCTCGGTGCTACAGTCGTGGTGGCCGCCATCGAGAACGGGTTCTTCACCAAGTACGGGTTGGCAGTCAACGCCTTCCCTCAGCCGAGGGCCCAGCTCGCTGTGGAATCGCTCATTGGCGGGTCCAGCGACATCGCCTCGGGGGCCCCAGGAAACCGCCTGATCTTTGCCGCCGCGGACAACCTGCCTATCGTTGCCATTGGCCTTGCCGTTTCTGGTTATGAGGCCCGCATGGTGGTTCCTGTGAAGGATACCACCACGAAGACCATCCGTGACCTCGTGGGGAAGCGCGTGGCCATTCAAGTAGGATCTGCAACGTACGGAGTCTGGGCGAGTTTCCTGAAGACCCAAGGGCTCTCGCTCAACGACTTTAAGATCGTGAACCTGGATGTGGAGCTCATCCCCGCGGCCCTCCAACGGGGCGAGGCGGACGCAGGGGTTCTGTGGGCCCCCTTCTGGAATCTCGTCGTGGCGAGGGGAATTGGGCGGGTGATTCTCACATCCCAGGAAATCGCTGGACCAGTGAAGTCCACATACGCTCGTCTCGTTTTGACGAGCAGGAACATGGTGACGCGGAACCCCGACGTCTTGAGGCGGTTCATGATGGCATGGGTGGAGTCGCTTGTCTGGATAAACAAACACCCTGACGAGGCGGCACGCATGCTGAACGACTTTTACTTCAACCAGGGGATCAAGCTGGACTTGAACGTGATCAAGGAAATGTTGGCGGAACAGAGGTTCGACCGAGTGATGGTTTCCCAAGCCGACGTGGACGACATTATGAAGAACATCGCCACCGTGTATAAGGAAGTAGGACGCATCAAGGAGATTCCCGACGTTTGGAAATACATCGACAACAGCTTCGCCCGGTATGCCCTGAATCAGCTGCGCGTCCGGGAGCCCCTGGGAAAGTAGCGAACTCTTTTGACCAGATCCCATTGCGGATCTTGGTTTCTAGGTGGGTACGTAGATGCCTGTGTTTGCGGGAACCGCTTGCTTTGCATGGTGCGTGTGGGAGGAGATGTGGGGATGTTCCCGAGATGGAGGGGGGAACCATGGTCACGAAGTCGGGCACGCAGGCGCTACCTGCACCCTCGCGAGGGAGGGTGATTGGAAGGGAGATATGGCATAGCACCCGTCCGATCCTGTTCGTCTTTGCCCTATGGGAGCTTGCCGGGCGTTCCGGCATCGTCCACCAAGCTCTCTTCCCTCCATTCTCCACCGTTGCGCTCCGGCTCTATGAGCTGGGCCAGAGGGGACTGTTGTTCGTCGACCTGGCCTGGTCTCTGTATCGTTTGATCGTTGGCGTCGCCCTCGGGATCTTGCTCGGAACGGCCTTTGGGATCTTGATGGGGGCGAGCAAGAAGATCGAGGTATGGATGCTCCCCATCTTAGACTTCTTCCTCTCCATTCCCGGCGTGGCCATCTACCCTGTTGTTGTCCTCCTGTTCGGGCTCTCCAACCAAGCAATTATCGTCACCTTGGCGTTCGAGGCCGCACTTACGGTAATGATGAACACGTGGACAGGTGTCCGAAGCGTGCCGAGGATCCTCATCGATGCCGCGCGATCCATGGGTGCGTCCTTCCGCACGCTGTTCTACCGGGTGATGCTCCCCGGCTCGCTTGCGTTCATTGTTACGGGATATCGCTTGGCGTTCACGCGCGCGTGGCGGATCCTCGTGGCTACAGAGCTCATGGGAGGGCTCGGCTTCGGTCTCGGGTTCCGCATCCAGCAGGGACGCCAGTTCTTCGACGCCGCGCTGGTCCTAGCTGGCGTGCTTGTGATTGCCATCATCGGTGTGATCACGGAGAGGACCCTCCTCCGCTGGGTAGAGGCGAGGACTGTGGAGCGCTGGGGTACAGTGACGTAGGGGGTGTTCAGGATGGCGGAGAAGCTCAAGGTCGTGGGCCTCTCTAAAACATACCTCGTAGACCAAGGCACTCCCTATGCCAAGGAAATCCCTGCCCTAGAGAACGTTACCCTCACGGTCTCCAGCGGGGAGTTCGTCACCATCATCGGTCCCTCCGGGTGCGGGAAGAGCACGTTCCTCATGATCGTTGCCGGTTTGATCCCGAAGACAACCGGCGAGATCTTCATCGACGGGAGGCCGGTGACTGGCCCGGGGCTAGATCGCGGGGTGGTGTTCCAGGAGTTCGCCCTGTTCCCTTGGATGACCGTGGAGGAGAATATCTGCTTTGGACTAGAGATGAAGGGCATCCCCCGGAAGGAACGCCAGGAGATCGCACGGCGCTACATTGACCTCGTCGGGCTCCGAGGGTTTGAGTACGCCTATCCCTTCCGCCTCTCTGGGGGTATGAAACAACGTGTGGCTGTGGCGAGGGCACTGGCCTATGAGCCGGCTGTCTTGTTGATGGACGAGCCCTTCGGGCAGCTCGACGCCCAGACGCGAGGTCAGCTCCAAAAGATGCTCAACGACATCTGGGAGCGGACTAGGACGACCGTCCTCTTCGTCACGCACAACATCCGCGAGGCGATCTACCTGGCGGATCGGGTGGTTGTCTTCTCCGAGCGGCCCGGCCGGGTGGTCGAGGAAGTTGTTGTCGATCTTCCTCGCCCGAGGGATCCATGGTCTGAGAGGTTCTTCACATACCAAAGGAAAGTTGCCGACGCCCTTGGAGGAGAGCAGGCGGGGTTCTTCTGAATACCGTGAGGAGTGAGGGAAGCAGAAAGAGGGAATGAGTGCATGTTGAAATCTAGCCCTGTGGATCTCATCCGGCTCAGTACGAACCAGGCGGGGGCGCTTCTGCGGAAGACGGCAGCCGCTGTTCTCCCTACGGGGAGCTTGGAACAGCACGGACCGCACCTCCCTTGCGGAACGGACTTTATCGCCGCTTACCTTATCGGGGAGGAGGTAGCCCGCCGCTGCAACGCCCTCCTGGTCCCTTTCTGCCCCCTGGGCGTCACGCCGTTTCACCTGGCCTTCCCGGGGACGATCACCCTTTCACCGGGAACCTATGCGCTTGTGCTCCAGGAGACCATTGAGAGTCTCGTCCGGCATGGGCTGCGCCGGTGTGTGGTGGTGAACTGGCACGAGGGGAACACTGGAGCGATCCATATGGCTGCGGATGTTGTGCAGAAGGCATTCCCTGTACGCGTCTACGTCGTCCAGGCTGCCTACGTCGCCCAGATCCTCTTCGGTCGGAAGGTGGGTTTGACGCATGGGGGGCTCCTGGAGGTTCTCCCTGTACGCGCCTACGACTCCTCGCTTGTGCATACGGAGCTCGCAGCACGCGCGAAGGGGGAGGAGCATAGCCAGAGGATGGACGAGCTGCGGCGCCGCCGGACAGTGTACTTCATCCCTCGCGACGTCCGGGAGATCGCACCTCAAGGATGGTACGGAGCCCTGGAGGTACCAGGGTCCCCGGATCCTCAGGAGTTTATCCACAGCGTTGCCTCGACTATCGTCGAACAGCTCGCTGAGATCGCTTCCGCACTTGGGGATCCTTTCCCCTGGGAGGAGAAGAGTCATGGCTAGCGTGAAAAAAATCAACCTGCGCGAGGTGGAGTTCCAGAGGGCACCCAGCCGGAGAATCGCGGAGTTAATCTCCAGCAAGACAGTAGGCTCCCGGTACATCTCCCTGCGTGTCGTGGAGATCGCTGGGAAGAGAGAGGAAGAACAAAGGGAGCCCCACGTCCACCTGCACGCAGAGGAGATCATTTATGTCCAGAGTGGTTTTGGGGAACTCCACGCCGACGATGGTGTCACCCCACTTGAAGAAGGGGACGCCGTTCTGATTCCTCCTGGGATCCGGCACATGGTGCGGAACCGGCGTGAGACGCCAATGCGGCTCATTTGCGTGTTCTCCCAGCCCGATCCCGATGCAGGGAGGGTGGGCACTTGAGTCCCGCAAGGAAGTGTGAGGACTCAGGATATGGAGGGGCCAGACAAGGATTACGCAGCGAGGGAGGGAAGTGAATGGGTGGGAAACCTGTCACGGTAGGATTTGTCGGTGTAGGGCGATGGGCCAACGTCCTCGCCGAGGCTGTCCAACGGAGCAACCAGCTCACCGTAGGAGGGTGCTATGCGCGCTCGTCAGAACGTAGGGAGGAATTTGCTCAGAAATACGGGTGCCGGGCATTTCCTTCCCTCGAGGCCTTGCTGGAGGATCCTGGCATCGAAGCAGTCGTTGTTGTAACCCCGAACAACGCCCATGCGGAGGTCATCGAGGCAGCAGCCGCGCATGGGAAGCCAGTATTCGTGGAGAAACCAATCGCCAATACCCTTGCGGATGCGGTGCGGATCAAAAGGGCTTGCGAGAAGGCAAAGATCCCTCTCGCCGTGGGGCATAGCGCAAGGCGCCTCAAGGGAATCCGGCGCATCAAGGCGATGCTCGATTCTGGAGATCTTGGCGATCTCGTCCTGGTGGAGACGAACTTCTCGAACGACCGCGCCTGGGACCTTAAACCCGGGCAGTGGCGGTTCTATAGAGATGAGAACCCCGGAGGGCCCCTCATCCAATTAGGCGTCCATCACGTGGATACCCTCCACTACCTCGGAGGTCCCATCGACCGCGTCCAGGCATTTGTGAAACGGTTGTACACACCGGCGGAAGTGGAAGATGTGGCTGCAGTCATCTGTGAGTTCTCCCGCGGCCCCCTTGCCTACATTGGGTCAGCGTGGGTTACCCCAGGCGTATTCTGGGTCCGGGTGTATGGCACAAAAACCGTCGCGACATACTCGTTGGACTTCCGCTGGTGGGCAAGGGCAAACCTTGCCGATCGCCATAGCCAGCTAGTTGTAGAGGACCCAGGAAAAGCGAACCCCGAGGAGGTCCCCCTCGAGCAAGGGGATATGTTCGTGGAGGAGCTTGAGGATTTCGCGCAGGTGGTCCGAATGGGCGGGAAGCCTGAGGTAGGGCTTGAGGAAGGGATCGCAGTCGTCGCAGTGGCAGAAGCGGCCCTTCGGTCTGCGCAAACAGGGCAGGTCCAGCCCGTACAACCACTCTTCAGGGAGTTCGGAGTGCAGTAGGGGAGGAGGGCATGGGAGAGCTCGGTCGGGGGAAAGGCTTCCGGTGCATCGGGTGGACCGACCTCAACGGGAAAGGAGACGGTTCCCAGGTTCAGGTGAAGCGTCTCCCTGAACACGGAGGTCGCCGGTTTGCCTACGTGGCTCACATGGGGGAGTTCGAGACGGCACTCAGTGTTGTAGACGTCACCAACCCTGCTGCACCCGAGGTGGTTCATCAGATCCCCACTCCGACGCCTGCCACGCATTGCCATAAGGTACAAGTACGCGGAAATCTTCTGATCATGAACTGCGAGAAGAGGCCGAGGGTGGAGGGGGAGTTTGTGGCAGGTATTTGGATCTACGACCTCCGTGATCCAGGAAACCCGCAACCGATCCGGTTCTTCTCTACGGGAGGGGTTGGTGTGCACCGCATGTGGTTCACGGGAGAGATTCTCCACGCAGCCAGCGGGTTCCCAGGCTACGACGACCAGATCTACCTTATCTTGGACTTGCATGATCCCGAACGCCCGAGCCTTTTGGGGAGGTGGGCGATCCCAGAAGAGTGGAAGCGAGGACAGGCAGGGGACGGTCGGCGGTTTAGGGTACACCACGTGATCCCCGACGGTTCGAGAGCTTATGTCGCCTGCTGGGACGCAGGGATGGCTATCCTGGATATCTCCGATCCAGGGTCCATCCGCGTTGTCGCCCATTTTCACTGGAGTCCGCCGTATGGCGGAGCGACGCACACTGTTCTCCCGTTGAAGGATCGAGGGATCGCCGTGGTGACCGAGGAGGCGATGGCAGACCTCTGCAAGGAGGACCAGAAGCACGTTTGGATTGTGGATATCCGGGAGGAAGGGAACCCTATCCCCATTGCAACCTGCCCTGTTCCAGAAGGGGAATTCTGCAAAGCGGGAGGGCGCTTCGGCCCCCACAACCTCCACGAGAACTACCCCGGATCCGCGCAGTGTTCAGATCGGATCTTTGTGACCTATTATAACGCGGGGCTTCGTGCCTTCGACCTACGGAATCCTTACCGTCCCGAGGAGATCGGCTGGTTCATTCCGGAAACGCCGCCAGGTACACCCAAAGGAGCACCCCAGGTAAACGACGTCTACGTGGACCAGGATGGGCTCGTCTATATCACAGACCGTCACACTGGGGGGTTGTACGTTTTAGAATACCATGGCTGAAGAATCCTCCCGCCCTCCCCTGTTCGTCCTGAGCGATGCGATCCATCCGGAGGCGATGGCATGGCTCTCTAGGATAGGGATCGTCAAGGTCTTGGACGATCTCGCCCCGAAGGACCATCCTGTCGTGCTCGCCGAGGCAGACGCCCTCATTGTGCGACGGCCCTCCTTCCAGGTGACCAGGGAGCTGATCTCCACGTGTCCCCGTCTCCGCGTCATCGGCCGACACGGGGCGGGTGTAGACAACGTGGATCTCCAAGCGGCTACGGAGGCGGGGATCCCTGTTACCTATACCCCTAGCGCTCCAACCGATTCCGTCGCCGAGCTGACCATTGGCCTCATCGTGGCAGTGGCCAGGAGGATCGTGGGCGCCCATCAGGCCGTGTGCATGGGGATATGGCACCGGGAACAGTTCATGGGGATGGAGCTTGCAGGCAAGGTCCTGGGAATCATCGGATTCGGGAGCATCGGGCGGGCGGTGGCGAGGATTGCCCAAGCGATGGGGATGAGGATTGTGGCATACGATCCCTATGTATCGCGCTGGCCAGAGGGAGTACAGCCAGTTTCCCTCCGAGGGCTCCTCGAGCGGGCGGATGTTGTAACGATCCATGCACCGCTCACCTCCGAAACCAAGGGATTGCTGGGCCGGTCGGAACTGGCCGTGATGAAGCCAGGAGCCATCCTTGTCAATACCGCAAGAGGAGAGATTGTAGACGAGGAAGCCCTCGCCGAAGCCCTCCGGGAGGGGAGGCTCGGTGGCGCAGGGATCGATGTATTTTCCAGGGAGCCCATCCCGAGAGAACATCCTCTCCTCCATGCGCCCAACGTGGTCCTCACCCCCCACATCGGGGCGATGACCGAGGAGGCCCAGCGGAGGATGGCCATGACTGTGGTCGAGGACGTCCTGCGCGTTCTTTCCGGAGAGCGCCCCTCCTATCTCGCGAACCCAGAGGTCCTGCGGTGATCCGCCTAACAGGGAACGTAGCACGGTGACCTCTTTAGGTTCCCCATGCTTTCAAACGTTGACGTGATCTGTTCCTGCCAGTATAGTTGAACTGGATACCAGATAAAAGATCACATTGGGAGGCTTTCCTTGGAGACATTGCTGAGGACGATTGAGCGGAGGACGGTCCACGAAGCCGTTGCAGAGGCCCTTCGCAAGGCTATCTACCTGGGCGAGCTCCCGGGCGGGACGCGCCTGAACCAGGATGAGATCGCGGCGAAGTTCGGAGTGAGCCGCATCCCTGTCCGAGAGGCGTTGCGCCAGCTAGAAGCCGAGGGCTTGATCCAGATCATTCCGCACCGTGGCGCTGTGGTGTCCACACTCTCGCCTGAGGAACTGCGGGAGCTTTACGAGATCCGTATCACCCTCGAGTCCCTGGCGGTGCGGCGGGCGATCCCAAATGTCACCAGACAGACCATCCAGGAGCTCGAGCGGTTGCTCGCGGAGATGGAGAAGGTTGAAGATCCCTTGGTGTGGCTGGACCTCAACCGGGAGTTCCACAACGCGTTGTACGTCCCCTCTGGATTGAAACGCTTGTGCAACCTGATCGACACCTTGCGACGGAACACGGAACGATACCTACGCATCTACGTGGGACCTCTCAAGCGTATCCCCTTGGCACGACGGGAGCACCGGAAGATCGTCGAAGCCTACCGTCGCAGGGACACGGAATCTGCTGTGAAGGCCCTCGAGGAGCACCTCTCGAATACCCTAGAGGGCCTCCTCCGGTTCTTCCAGGAAGTTCAGGAGACTCGCTAGGCGTCTTACCCAATTCAGGCGAGGAAGCCGCCGAAGATTCTCCCTCTGGTTAGGTCTTCGGAATGCTGCTGAGGTGCAAAGAGGACTGAAGTAAAGACCCCAGCAAAATTACGACAGAGATTACTTCGCGACCTCCACCCGGTTGCGTCCCTGGCGCTTGGCGGCGTACAGGGCAGCATCGGCTTTCCTCAGGAGGCCCTCGGCATCCTGTGCGTCCTCAGGGCAACTGGCGATCCCCACGCTGATGGTGAGACGGATGGAGGACTGAGCTGTGGAACCGGGCACCCGGTATTCCTCGATAGCCTTGCGCAGTCGTTCCATGGCCTGGTAGGCGTCTTCCTTGGAGGTGTTGACCATGATCAACCCGAACTCTTCACCGCCGAGACGAGCCAAAACATCGCTGGTGCGGATGTTCTGGCGCATGCAATCCGCGAGGTCCTTGAGCACTGCATCGCCCGCAATATGCCCGAATGTATCGTTGTATTGCTTGAAGAAGTCCAGGTCGATGATACCTAGGGAGCACTGCCCTCCGTATCGCTGAATCCTGGAGAGCTCCGCTTGGAGGATTTCCTCGAAGTGGCGGCGGTTGAAAAGGCCCGTAAGAGGATCGGTGACCGCCCATTCCGCGAGGATCCGCCGCATAGCCTTCATCTCCTCACGGTTCTGGCGGAGCCGCCTGAAGACGATCCCAGCATAGGCGCAGATCAGCAGGAACGCGGCGGCTACGAGGATCTCGAAAGCGAGGGGGAGTGGCCTCCCTCGGAGAGTGGCAGAGAGAATGGCGAGGAGATAACAGCCGGTCATGAACCCGCTCAAAAGGAAAACCTCACGAAACCCCACGAGACCTACCATGAACAACAACGCCGGAAACCATCCCATGAGGAAGATGATCCGGACCTCAGGAGCGAGGGCCGTATAGAGGCTCAGGAGAACTGCTGCGGTACCCATGGGGAGGTAGAGGTAGTGGGGGTCCCAGGTCATGCGTAGATCCCACCGGGCATGGGGGATCCACCAGAGAAGCGCCTGGACCAAGAGAGTAATCCCAACAGCGGAAAACCACTCGGGGTAGGAAATTGCGGTAATGCCCATGAATTTCAACTCGAGGACGGCAAGGAGCATCAAGAGGAGGCCCCCTCCCGCCAGCAGGATCCCTCGTTTCTTGATCTGCCGCCTCTCTTCGGCCCCGAGAGAGGTGGTGGGGAAAAGGATTCCTGCTCTCTCCTCCGTTCTCCCTCGGACCAAGGGAGGGGGACCGTCCTGGGGTTGACCACGGGGGAGTTGGGAGGCAAATCCTCCTGTTTGAGGGGCCTTCTGCACATGGGAAATGAGAGCCTTCACGACCTCCGGATCATACTTGACCCCGGCACCCCGGGAGAGTTCTGCAATGGCAGCCTCCACGGGCAACGCCTCCCGGTACGACCTTGCTGAGGTCATCGCGTCGAAGACATCCGCCACTGCGATGATCCTGGCATCGAGGGGGATTGCTTCTCCCCTCAGGCCATCTGGATATCCTGAGCCATCCAGGCGTTCGTGGTGCCAGCGGATCCCTGGGCGGGCAAAGGAAAGGGAGGGGAACCTGCTCACGAGCTGTTCCCCGACGAGGGTATGGGAGGCAACAATCGTGAACTCCTCTCTGGTGAGGTTCTGGGGTTTATTCAAGATCGCCTCGGGTACAGCGATCTTCCCGACATCGTGGAGGAGGGCGGCCTGGTGGAGGCGGCGGAGATCCTCGGGAGGAAGCCCAAGGGTCTCTCCGATGGCTACAGAGAGGCGCGCTACGCGGGCAGCATGGCCGCGTACGTAGATGTCCTTCGCCTCCACGAGTTCCATAAGAACCTGCAATGCTTCGCTATAGCTGTTCTCGAGCTTGCTCACCGTATCCCCCACAAGGAGGGTGGCGAAAACTTCCAGGAGGTCATTCCGACGGGCTGCCTCCCGGAGAGCGGCAAGGAGGATCACGCCGAGACCTCCCAGGAGGAGCACATGGTACTCCCACCAGCGCACGTGCCAGATGGTGGAGAGGGGGAAGGTGATGGCAGCGACCTGGAGCAAGAGGAGCCCGGTGATCATAGCGTGGTGGAAGGCGAGTCCTGTCAGCCGGAAGTCCCGGTAATGGGAGGCAATGGCAATTCCCAGGAGGGCAATGGTGAGGAGGCTGGTGCTCACCGTGAACCAGTCTGAGACAACTCCATATCCGGATTCGAAGGAGATCTCGCCTGGCTCCGTAAGCAGGTTTGGGATATACACGGTGACCACTGTGATCCCCAGGGCGAGGAACGAGAGGAGAAGGAACATCCCTAGGGGTCTCTGGAGGAAGGGCCGCACACGCTGCCAGATGGCCTTCCAGCTTCCAGCTGCAAGGAATAGGCTCGTCAACAGGAATCCGAGCACGAGGGTAATCTCCACCCCTGTGGTAAAGGAGGGAAGGATCGCCTCCGGCGTGAGGACGGCGTGGGCGATGAGGAAGATCCCCATGCTATAAAACGCGAGGGCCATGCTGACTACGCGGGTATTTCCTGTTTTCAGAGCGACACGTGTCACCAAAAGGGAAAGAAGGATGCTCCCCAAGCCGATCTCGGCGACTAGGATCAAGTGGATCCACGGAACCTCCCATTCGAAGTCCAGCTTCGGGTGCGCAGTGAGGATCCCAAAAAGGAGACTTGGGAGGAGGACGAGGAGGGACCAGAAAGGAAGCGAAGATCCCCTCCTCAGCTGTATCTTCCCTCTATCTAGCTTGTCATGGAACATACGAAGTCCCTTGACACCATTGCTCGGTATGCTTGATATGTAAAAATCGGATGATCGGCCTCCGACTGAAAGGATGGATCTGTTCCGCCTATTCCCTTCTTTCGTTTTCCTTAGTCCTCAAGGAGCTTGTCTTGTGGGAGGAAGAGAGGAGATGGTAGAGTAAAATATAGTATTCATCATCCATCATCGAGGAGGGGGGACGGAAGATGCGAAGGATACTCATTTTGGCCGTTGCGCTTGTACTCGGGTTCGCTGCCGCATATGGGGGATCTGCCGCTCCGGCCCCGACGACCTTCCGGATTGCCATCGGCATCGACCCTGATACCCTTGATCCCGCGCAGACCACCACAACCACAGCTGCAAATGTGCTGGACTATGTGGTAGAGACGCTTACGACCATGGACTCGGAAGGGAAGACCCAACCGCTCCTGGCCGAATCCTGGGCCGTTTCGCCAGACGGAAAGAGTGTGACGTTCACATTGCGGAAGAACGTCCGGTTTCACGATGGGACTCCGCTTACGGCCCAAGCGGTGAAGTGGAACCTTGACCGCGTGTTGGACCCCAAAGTGCGCGTCCCCATCAGGGCACCCTATATCCCGATCTCGCGCGTGGAAGTGGTGGATCCCTTGACAGTTCGGCTAGTGCTAAAAGATCCTGCCGCCTACCTTGTCGCTGCCATGACCTGGACAACGGTGGGCATCGTTTCTCCGGCTTCGGTGGGGAAGTTTGGGAATACCTATGAGAACATTGTGCACCCCATTGGGACCGGGCCTTATGTGTTTGGGTCCCGTGTGAAGGGCGAGCGGATTGTTCTAGAAAAGTTCCCCCGGTACTGGGGGAAGAAGCCCTTCTACGACAGGGTCGTCGTGCAGATTGTCCCTGAGGCCACTTCGCGGGAGAGCTTGCTCCTCGCTGGTCAGGTCGAGATGATCATCCTGCCTCCTGCCGCGGACATTCCTGCCCTTCAGAAAAACCCGAATGTGAAGGTGCTCCTTGCCAAGGGGGACCGCAGCATCTTCATCGCCATCAATACGCAGCGGCCCCCGTTCCAGAAGAAGGAAGCACGGCAGGCTCTCAACTACGCCATCAACAAGGGTGCCATCATCCGGAGTATCCTCTTTGGCGCTGCCGACCCCCTCGACGCTCCCATGCCTCCTGTTTTGTTTGGCTACTGCAAGACTGGGACCTACCCGTACAACCCCTCTAAGGCGAAGAGCCTCCTGGCGGAAGCGGGAATCAGCGCAGGGACCGAGGTCGAGCTGCTCACCCCCACCGGCCGCTACCTCCAGGACTTCCAGGCTGCTCAGGCCATCGCCGGCTATCTCCGTGAGGCCGGGCTGAGGGTCAATGTGCGGACTATGGACTGGCCCTCCTACATCGCAACGATCACCAAGCCCTTGCCGGAGAACCAGACGCAGATGCACCTTCTGGGATGGGCCCCAGCTTACCTGGACGCCCACCAGCAGATGCTGCAATTCTGGTCCACCCAGTGGCCTCCTGCAGGGCTTGCCACCACATTTTATAAGAATCCACGCGTAGACGAGCTGATCGAGGCAGCAAGCAAGGAGGTGAACCCAGAGAGGCGCAAGGACCTCTACTGCCAAGCTTCCAAGATCATCTGGGACGAAGCACCATGGATCTTCCTATGGGTCCAGCGCTTCCCCATCGTATACTCGGCGAAGGTTACCAATATCTCCTCCTTGCCCAACGAGAAGTTCTACGCCGTTTACGCCGAACCCGTACGGTGATCTATGGAACTGACCTCCGGGCCTCAACTTAAGCGGATCTGGGCGACGGTCAATGAGGGGTGGATCGTAGAGATCGTACAAACCCTCGTGCGGGTTCCCAGCGTGAACCCGCCAGGGGAAACCTTTGAGGCCGTGGCAGTCCTGCGCCGCTTCCTGGAGGAGGCAGGGTTCCAGGATTTCCAGCAGGTCGAGCCCTCTCCTGGAAAGGTAAGTCTAGTGGCCAGGTGGGGAAATCCAGGAGGTCGGAGGTTGATCTGGAACGGGCACCTCGACGTCGTCCCTGTGGGGGATGGGGAGGCGTGGCAGCACGATCCGTTCTCTGGGAAACGGGAGGGAGATCGGATCTTCGGCCGCGGGGCCTGTGACATGAAGGGTGCGTTTGCTGCGTTGCTGGGCGCAGTTGCAGCGATCCGGGAGGCTGGCTTCCAGCTTGAGGGGGAGCTCGTGCTGCAGGCCGTGGCCGACGAGGAGATGCTAGGCCCCCTCGGCACGGGCTACCTCGTAGAGCACCTTCCAATCCCTGCAGATGCAGCCATCTGTGGGGAGCCCACCGGTCTCGTCCCGGTCATCGCTGCGAAGGGGCTCCAGTGGTGGAAGTTCATCTCCCGCGGTGTGAGCTGTCACGCCTCCGCCCCCCATCTCGGCGTAAACGCTATCGAAAATCTCCTAGAATTCCTGGGAATGCTCCGCCGGATCCCCCTGGACCGGACCCATCCTCTGGTCGGCCGCCCCACCCTGGCCATCACAATGATTTCAGGGGGAATCAAGACGAACGTCATCCCCGACTATGCCGAGGCTACCGTGGACCGCCGGGTCGTACCAGGGGAGGACCCGGAGGCGATCCGGCGTCAGGTGCGCGCCGTGGTCGAGGAGTTTCAGGCTCGCCACCCGGATGCACGGATCGAGGCGGCCGTTGTGCAGGAGGCTGAGCCCAGCGAGATCCCCCCGGATGCCTCGATTGTCCAGGTTTCCCGCCTTGTGGCAAGCGCAGTGTTGGGGGAGGAGGTCATCCCGAGGGGGATCCCGGGGACCACAGATGCGAGGTTCCTCATCAACCGCGCCAGGATCCCCACTGTGATTCTTGGCCCGGGAGGGCTGGAGCAGGCCCATACCCGCGATGAGTATATCTCGATAGAGCAGCTCGTAAGAGGAGCCAAGGTGTACGCTGGGATCCTCTGCGAGTTCCTGGGGGTCAGAAGCTGATGTCGGGCCTTCTCCGCTACATCGTGCAACGTATCTTGGCCCTCGCTGTCACGCTTTTCTTTGTCGCCCTCATTGTCTTCCTCCTCGTTCGCTTGCTCCCGGGGGATCCCGCTCGGGTCATTGCGGGTGTATTTGCCAGCGAGGAGGATGTACAGAGGATCCGAGTTCAGCTTAACCTGGACAAGCCACTACCGACACAGTTTGTCTACTTCCTCGCCAGCCTCCTGCGTGGCGATCTGGGGATCTCTGCGCGTACCTCTGAACCAGTCATGCGAGAGATCCTGAGCCGCCTCCCAGCCACAGTCAAGCTTGCGGCGGCGAGCACCTTCATCGCTGCAGCCGTGGGGATCCCCCTGGGGACCATTGCGGCCACGAAGGCTCACTCCTCCTTGGATTTCAGCATCTCCGCCCTTGTCCTCTTCGGCATCTCCATGCCGGTGTACTGGCTGGGGATCATCCTGATCATCATCTTTGCCATTCACCTGCGATGGTTTCCCGCCGCCGGGGCGGACCAGCCCTCCAGCCTTGTCCTTCCCTCCCTGACCTTGGCGGCGTTCTCCGTGGCCTTCGTGGCTCGGATGACGCGGTCGAGCATGCTGGAGGTCCTTCGGCAGGATTACATCAGGACCGCCTGGGCCAAGGGGCTCTCCGCACTGGTGGTGCTCTACCGGCATGCTTTGAGGAATGCCATGATCCCTATCCTCACAGTGATTGGGCTCCAGTTCGGCGAGCTCTTAGGAGGGGCTGTGCTCACGGAGTCCGTGTTCAGCTGGCCGGGGGTTGGTCGGTTACTTGTGGATTCCATTTTCTCCCGCGACTATCCCGTCGTCCAGGGGATCGTTCTCATCTTTGCGTGCCTATTTGCCCTTGTGAACCTGTTGGTGGATGTACTCTATGGTCTCATCGATCCGCGAATTCGTTACGAGTGAACACATCCGAGGAGTCCCCGAAGTTTGGGGTCGGTTGACCCGGCACAGGGCGGCCCTCGTGGGGTTGGCCATCGTCGTGGCCTTGGCGTTGGCGGCCGTCTTGGCTCCCTTGTTGACTCCTCACGACCCGGTCCAGCAGGATCTCAACCAGGTGCTTTTGCCGCCTTCCCTGGAGCATCCCCTTGGGACCGACCACTTAGGGAGGGATCTCCTCGCGCGGATCCTCTATGGAGGCCGCCTCTCCTTGTTCATCGGTGTCTTGGCAGTTGCCTTTGGTTTGGCGATCGGTGTCCCCCTGGGCGTTGTCTCTGGGTATTACAGGGGAGGGGTCGACCTTGTGATCCAGCGCCTCGTCGATATCATGCTGGCCTTCCCGAGCTTCCTGCTCGCCCTGGCCCTTGTGGCGCTCTTGGGTGTGGGGCTTACGAATGTCATCGTGGCAGTGGGGATCAGTACCGTTCCAAGGTTTAGCAGGATCGTCCGCGGGTCGGTCCTGAGCATCCGCGAACAGGTCTACGTGGAAGCTGCGCAAGCCATCGGCGCGCCAGACCTTTGGATCCTATTCCGTCACGTCCTGCCCAACGCCCTTGCCCCTGTCATTGTCCAGGCTACACTCAGTATGGGGATTACAATTCTGGTTGCGGCAGGACTTGGGTTCCTCGGCCTGGGCGTACAACCTCCCACCCCAGAATGGGGGGCGATGCTTGGGGAGGGCAGGTTGTATATCTTCCACAGCCCGTATACCGCGACATTCCCAGGGCTTGCCATCTTCCTTGCGGTGATAGGGTTCAACCTGCTGGGTGACGGGTTGCGGGACGCATTAGACCCAAGGTTGCGTGGAATCCTGTGAGTATTCCTGTGAGGATCCCGTACACCACCATGCATTTTGCGGGATCCCAAGGAGGGGGAGGGATGCGACTTCAAATATCTCCTGAGGAACACCGGGGACGGATGCACCGGGCCTGGGAGAAGGCGCGCCAACGAGGACTCGATGCCCTCGTCCTGTTCAGCCCATCCCAGATCTTTTACCTCACAGGGTTCGCCTTCATCCCTACCGAGAGACCCATCGCCCTCATTCTCGTGGAAGGTTCCCCGGTGCTGTTTGTCCCACGCCTTGAGGAGGAACATGCCAGCGCCGAAGCCGTGGTAGACAGGGTAGTGGCATATCCAGAGTATCCTTCCGAGGAACACCCCATGCTCCTCCTGGCCAACGTCCTGAGGGAAATGGGCCTCGCCAGGGCATGCATCGGATCCGATGGTGAAGGGTACCCGGGCGGGATGGGATACACGGGGCCGCGCCTCGTCGAGGTCCTTCCTGAAGTGAAAGTTCTCTCTGCCCGTGATCTCGTCGAGGAAATGATGAAGATCAAATCTCCTGCGGAGATCGAGCTCATCCGGGAAAGTGCCCGGTGGGCCCACCTTGCCCATGCGCTCCTCCAGGAGTATACACGGCCGGGGGTTTTAGAGAGCGAGGTAGCTATGCGCGCTTCCTTTGAGGCTACCCTCGTCATGGCGAGGGCCCTTGGCCCGGCGTACCGCCCATTGAGCTGGGGATCTTCGGGAGCCTCTGCAGGGTATCGGGGACAGGTAGGTGCGCAATCAGCCATCCCCCATGCCCTCACCACCCACGCGCGCATCCGACCGGGGGACGTGCTGGTCAGTGAGGCGTCCGCGACGGTGGGAGGCTATTCCTGTGAGCTAGAGCGGACGATGGTCGTGGCACCGGTTCGCGAGGAACATAGGCGGTATTTCAGCCTCATGGTAGGCGCTCAGGAAACAGCGCTGGAGGCAATCCGACCGGGACGCTCCTGCGCGGAGGTGGACCGTGCCGTCCGCGCCTACTTCGAGAAACATGGGCTCATGCCCTACTGGCGTCATCACACTGGCCATGCCCTCGGGATCGGAGTTCACGAAGCGCCCTTTCTGGACATCGGCGACGAGACCATCATGGAGCCAGGCATGGTCTTCAGCGTCGAGCCCGGGATCTACATTCCTGGATTCGCTGGGTTCCGGCACTCCGATACCATCGTCGTGACCGAATCAGGGTTTGAGATGCTCACGTACTATCCTAGGGACCTCGAGTCGCTCACCATCGCCGGGTGAGGACCCCGATCGTCCACCCCTCGAGGGCCCTGCCGCGTTCAGGTGAGAAGGCAGAAAGATTTCTTGGAACTCAGGGAGTGGAGCCCCTTGACAGAGGAGAGGTAAAGGGGGTAAATTGTATACAAGCAGACCACCATACCACTAGACCTTTCCTGGGCGGGTTGGATCAGGACTCAAGAAGAGGAGACGATCTCGTGGAAAAAGGCGTCCTCGGCCCAGTGCGGAAGACAAAGGTCTACGAAGAGGTCGCGAGCCGCATCCAGCGCCTCATCCTCGAAGGACGCCTGAAACCTGGGGATTACCTCCCTCCAGAACGCGAGCTCGCGGAGGTGTTCGGGGTCAGCAGGACCTCGATACGTGATGCGATCCGGGTTCTGGAACTTCTAGGGCTCGTCGAACCCCGCCACGGTGAAGGAACCCTCATCAAAGAAGTCTCCCCGGATATCCTCACCGCCCCTCTGACAACAATCCTGACTGCGAAGAAGGCGCTCCTCGCTGAATTGCTGGAAGTCCGGAAGATGTTCGAGCCCAATGTAGCCCGGTATGCTGCCTTGCGGGCGTCTCCGGAGGAGATCGAGAAGCTCCAATCCATCGTTGCTCGTCAGGAGGAGAAGGTCCAGAGGGGGGAGGTGGCCATTGAGGAGGACGACGAATTCCACTACACCATCGCCAAGGCCAGCAGGAACCAAGTAACCCTTCGGGTTGTGGACGTCCTGATGGATCTCCTGCGGGAAAGCCGGGAACGAGCCCTGCAGATCGAGGGACGGCCCGCCCGCTCCCTCCAAGGCCACAAGCGTATCCTTCAGGCGATCCAGAGGAGGGACGGGGAAGCTGCCGCAGAGGCGATGTTCAAGCACATTGAGGAGATTGAAGAGATCCTCCTTGGGACACCAGTCCTCCAGGAAGTGGAAAGCAGGTAAGGAAAGGGTTAAGTGCGTTGCAGCGTCCCCAAGCATGGCAGGAGAAGGTTCTGAGATAGGCAGAAGGGAGGAGATCTATGGAGAGGTCCTATGCAGTAGAGATCGTGTACCGCGGCATCTTCCAGAAGAACCTGGCCAAGAACATCGCCCGGGGAATTGTTCTTGCGGCCCGGCGGGAAGGGAAGGTGGGGATCGCCTTCGGCCGTTACGGCGATTCCCCAGAACGCAACGGGATCCCGGCGAAGCAATTCGCCATCGTGGCGCCCAACGAGGAGATCCTCCAAGAGAGCATGGCTCAATACGAGCCCAAAGAAGTAGACGTCACCATCGTCCTCGATGATACCCTGTGTAAAGGGGTGGAGTCTTGGGCGTGGTATGGTCTGCAGCCCATTAACAAACTCCTCAAACCCGGGGGGACTCTGATCGTGACTTCCCTCCTTGAACCAGATGAGCTGATCAAATTCATCCACCGCAAGCCCTACGAATACAACCTCGCCATCGTGAAAGGAGCTGCGAGCTTCTCTGGTCTCTGGGTCTACAAGGACGACCATACCGACGTCCGGGTGCTGGGAGCCGTGGCTAGAGTAGCACCAGAGATGGTCTCCCTGGGCTCCATCCAGCAGATGATCCTCCGCGAATGGAAGAACGAGCTCAAGGCTACATCCGCTGAGAAGTCCTACAGCCGCATCACCATGCGGAAGGTTCTTCCTCATGAGGGGAACCCCGAGGAGCCGTACTCTTTTGTATTGCCGAGATGGTACGAGATGCGCGAAGGGATCGCCATCCCTGCCATCCCCGTGGGAGGAAAGTATAACGAGGAGGGCGGGTTCGCTGCTACCCCCAACCCCTATTTCAAGAAGTTCAGCACCCGTACGATGCGCCCCGTGGTGGATTTCGACAAGTGCGTCAAGTGCACACTCTGCTGGCTGCAGTGCCCCGATACATGCTACAACGTCACCCCCGACGGGTACTACGATGTGAACCTGGATACCTGCTGCGGGTGCGGGGTTTGTGAAGCGGTCTGCCCTGTGGATGGGTGCATCACGATGATCCATGAGACGAACTTCACCGACCACAAGAGCCAGTGGAAGATGTGGAAGCAGGACAAGCAGGCCTACGCCAAGTGGGTGGACGAGCTGCGGAGGTCTCGGCCGCCGCGGTCCCATGGCTTCCAGTACCGTGGCCAATACGAGAAAGAGCTGGCGAGCATCGCTGAAGAAAGGTGAAGGGATCGGAGGCGGGCCTTCTGTGCCTGCCTTCCAGGACAAAGGAACAAGCGAACAACGCGACAGGTGAGGATGAGGAGGGAGAGCTGGGATGGATGTACCGGAGACAGTGGTACTTGAGCAGGAGCAGGAAGAGGAGGCACTGATTAGTGGAAGCGAGGCCATCGCCGTGGCCTGCAAGCTCGCTGATGTTGACGTGATCACCGCTTACCCGATCCGTCCCTACGATACCGTGATGCAGTACGTGGCCAAGCTCGTGGCGAACGGGGAGCTCGACTGCGAGTACATCGTGGCGGAGAGCGAGCACTCCCAGTTCGAGATCGTCAAGCATGCCGCAGCGGTAGGTGCACGCGTGTTTTGCGGGTCGAGTGGGGTGGGCTGGATGTACGCTTTCGAGGCCCTCACCGTGACGCCGGCGCTCCGGCTTCCCGTCGTGGCCATGGTAGGGAACCGCGCGCTCGACGATCCGGGCGCGTTCGGCGTCGAACACAACGACGCCCTGGCGGTGCGGGACTTGGGTTGGATGCTGGTCTGGGTGGATACCGCGCAGGAAGCCCTGGATACCGCGCTCATCGCGTGGCGGGTGGCTGAGGACCGACGAGTTTTTCTCCCGTGCGCCATCGGGTGTGATGGGGCCTTCCTCACGCACTCGCAATCCCTGGTCAGGATCCCTCCCAAGTCGAAGGTGCAGAAATTCCTCCCCCGGTATGACCGGGGTGACCTCCTCCTGCACCCAGACAACCCCATCACCATTGCCCCTCAGGTGAACGAGGACTGGCTTATGGAGATCCGCAAGCAGACCGACGAGGCTATGCGGAGGGCTAAAGGAGTGATCGAGGAGGCCTACCGGGACTTCGAGAACACCTTCGGCCGGGTGTATGGGAATCCTTTCTTCGAAGAGTACCAGACGGAGGACGCTGAAGTCGTCCTCGTGGGGATGGGGACTCTTTCCATGCCGGTGAAGGTGGCCGTGCGCCAGATGCGCCAGAAGGGTAAGAAAGTAGGGTTCGTGCGCATCCGCTGGTTCCGCCCCATGGCCACCCAGGAACTTCAGGCGTGCCTCTCCCGGTTCAAGGCGGTTGGGGTGATTGACAGGGACTTCTCCCTTGGCAGTCCGTACATGAGTGGAGTACTGGCCAACGATATTCGGTCTGTGCTCTATTCTGCCTCGGCGAGACCCGCCGTCGTGGGGTTCATCTGCGGGCTCGGCGGGCGGGAGGTCACTGTTCCTGATGTGCGGCAGATGGTGGAGATTCTGGAAAAGGCAGCCTCAGGAGAGCCTGTGGAGCCGACCTACTGGATCGGTCTCCGCGAGTAAGGAGATGCGTCATGCCCCTAAGGGGAATCCGTGAGGGAGGGAGATCATGAGCACGCAAACGCAGGTTTTGGAACCCTTCAAAGGTGTGAAAAAGGTCCCGCTGGAGGAGTACTTCACCGCAGGTCACAGGACCTGCCAGGGGTGCGAATCGGCCCTGGTGATGAAGCTCATGGTGAAGGCTGCCGGGCCGAGAACGATTGTGCTCGGAAGCACCGGATGCATGTACGTGGCCAACACCACATACTACAGCACCTCCTGGGTCGTCCCATGGATGCACACCCAGTTAGGTTCTTCAGGTTCCGCAGCCCTGGGGACCGCTGCAGGGCTCAAGGCGCTCATGCGCAAGGGGAAGATCAAGGAAGAGCCGATCAACGTCATCGCCTTCTGCGGAGACGGTGGTGGCGCAGACATGGGGCTCTCTGCGATCTCCGCAGCGCTCACCCACAGCGAATACAATTTCCTGATCCTGCTCTACGACAACGAGTCCTATGCCAACACCGATATCCAAGTCTCCGGCCTGACCCCCTGGGGCGCGCACACCACCTTCAGTCCTCCAGGCTCCATGCGCCGCATCCTGCACCGCCGCTGGAAGAAGAACGTGGCTGGTATGCTCGCTGCAGGTCACCCAGAGTGTCGGTACGTTGCCACAGTGTGCGCGTCTTACGCGGTGGACATGATGAACAAGGTACGGAAGGCGCTCTCCATCGGTGGCCCCACTTTCATCCACTCCATCGATCCATGCCCCAAGGGTTGGGACTACGACCCGATGCTCTCCCATGAACTTGGGGAGCTAGCTGTCCTCACAGGGGTCTGGCCTCTCTATGAGGTCGAGAACGGTGTCCTTAAGCTCTACGGGAAGACCAAGGCCATTGCCGAAGGGAGACAGAAGCGCTTGCCCGTGCGGGAGTACTTGCTCCGGCAGGGTAGGTTCGCTCACTTCACCGATGAGGATATCGAGTACTTCCAGTCCAAGATCGATGAGATGTGGGAGAAGTGGCTCATCCCCGGGGTGATCCCTTTCCGGAAGGAACTCGAGAAGGAGCTGGAGAAGGAGGAGTAGAGAGGTCGGATATTGTATCAAAAAGCTACGACCTCCTATGGCGAGCGAACACCGGGAGCATAAGCAGAGGCGACAGGGCGGGCTTTCCGCAAGCGGAAAGCCCGCCTATGTACTAATGATAGCTTTTTCTTGATTATCTTGAAAAACCCGGTGTACTGGAGTTCTCGGTGTACCGGGGAAATCCAGGGCAGGGGGGTGGATAAATTGAAAGGAGCACGACGCTGGGCTCGCCGGGGCCTTATTTTGGCCCTCGGCGCGATCTTCCTTCTCTCCACGGGGACTCGACTGATCGATGCGGCCCCGACCTTTTCCCCGACGCGACCCATTGAGTGGGTGATCCCTGCGGGGACCGGCGGCGGTGCAGATCAGCAAGCCCGCTTCATGGCCCCGCTCATCGCCAAGTACAAGCTTTCGCCTCAGCCGCTCATCCCAGTCAATCGCCCTGCAGGCGCAGGTGCCCAGGGTTTCCTGTACATGCTCGAGCGGACTGGGAGCCCGCACATCATCCTCATTACGCTCGATAACCTCTTCACCACGCCGCTTGTCCAGGTGCTGAAGAAGCCCGATGGTTCGCGGTTCACCTGGCGGGATATGACCCCTATCGCCCGGCTCCTGCTCGATAACTTCGCCCTCACCGTCCGCTGTGACCGGGGGTGGAAGACGGTGGCAGACTTCAAGAAAGCCGTAGAGTCTGCTCCACCTGGGACCTTCAAGATGTCCGGGACAGGCTCCAAGCAGGAGGACGAGATCATCATGGTCCTCCTCGAGCAGACGTGGAAGGTGGACTTCACCTACGTTCCCTTCCCAGGGGGAGGAGCGGTGGCCGCGGCGGTAGTTGGCGGGCAGACCGATTTCAGCGTGAACAACCCCTTGGAGATGGTCGGGCACTGGGACGCGGGGAGGCTGTGTCCCCTCGCTGTGTTCGCATCGAAACGGATCCCCTTCGGGAAGTGGAAGGACATCCCGACGATGAAAGAGCTGGGGTATCCCATTGAATACCAGATGCTCCGCGGAATCTTCGGCCCGCCCCAGATGCCGAAAGAGGCGGTGGCCTGGTACCAGGACCTCTTCCGCAAGCTCCTGGACACGCCAGAGATGAAGGACTTCATCGAAAGAGGGGCCTTCGACGAGGCCTTCCTCACCGGGCCAGCGTTTGAGCGGTGGCTCGAAGAAAAGGAACGGACAATCCGGAACCTGATGATCAAGGGTGGATTGATCCCTAAGTCCTAATGCATGCGGGAGGAGGCGCGTAGGCCTCCTCCCGCGCCAAAATTGGGAGAGAGGGAGATGCGAAAGGCAGAAGCGGTGGTCGCTTCGTTATTGCTCCTCGGTGGTGGTGTTATGCTCCGCCAGGCGCTGAAGCTCCCTATTGGGTGGACGGATACCGGTCCTGGGTCAGGGTTCTTTCCTTTCTGGCTCGCTGTAGGAGTGTTGCTCTCCGGGGCAGTGATCCTTGTCCAGAGCCTAAAGCGTCTTGCAGCCCAGGAAGGGGGAGGAGTGGATGTCCCGTTCTTGGAACGGAGGTCGGTGAAGCCTTTGCTTGCCGTCCTGCTTCCAATCGCAGGAGTTGTTGCCCTGATCGACTATTTTGGGATCTACGTGGGAGGGTTCCTCTACCTAGCCGGGTACATGCGGTTCGTAGGTCGGTTCCGCTGGCCTACGATTCTGCTCGTGAGCACCGCGATCCCATTTGTTCTCTTCTTGATCTTCGAACGCTGGTTCCTCCTTCCCATGCCCAAGGGGGTGATCCTGGAAACCCTGCTCTACGGAGGGAAGTAAGGACGCCGGCATAACGCTCAGACCATTGCCGGGGTCCCTGGAAATCACGGCTATTCAGGAGGCGAGCGATGTCCGTCTTCAGCGATCTTTTCTACGGCCTGAGTGTTGCGGCGGCCCCGCAAAACCTCTTGGTTGCGGTGGTGGGGCTTGTCCTGGGAACGATCATCGGTGTTCTCCCGGGCCTCGGGGGGACCAACGGGGTTGCCCTCCTCCTCCCGCTGACCTTCAAGCTCTCCCCCACGGCAGCGATCATTTTGCTCTCCTCGGTATACTGGGGAGCGATCTTCGGGGGAGCGATTACCTCCATCTTGTTCAACATCCCTGGGGAGCCCTGGTCGGTGGCCACGACATTCGACGGGCATCCCCTGGCCAAGCAGGGGAAGGCAGGGATAGCTCTCACGGCAGCGTTTACCTCCTCATTCATCGGCGCGCTGGTCGCTATTATTCTATTTACCTTCTTTGCCCCGCCCCTTGCGGAGCTCGCCCTGAAGTTCGGGCCACCCGAGAACTTCGCCGTCCTGCTCATGGCATTTGCCACGTTCACCGGGCTAGGGGGTGCGAACCCCTGGAAGACGCTGTTCATGACGTTTTTGGGGTTGCTCCTGAGTACTGTGGGCTTCGACGTGGTGAGCGGCATGCCCCGCATGCACTTCGGGCTGACCTCGCTCCAAAGTGGCATTAGCTTCGTCGTGATTGCCATCGGTCTCTTCGGGCTTGGGGAGATCTTCCTGACGGTGGAGGAGGGGTTACGCATCGAAGGGGTTGAGGCGAGGCTCAGCTTTCGGGACATCTGGGAGACCTGGAAGATGTTTCCTCGCTACATCTGGACGATTGTGCGGGGAACGATCCTGGGGTTCTGGATCGGCGTCTTGCCAGGAACCGGGGCCACTCCTGCTTCCTTCATGTCTTACGGGCTGGCCAAGCAGTTCAGCAGGCATCCTGAGCGGTTTGGCAAGGGAGAGGTTGAAGGGGTCGTTGCTCCTGAGACCGCCGCGCATGCTGCCGGGATCGGTGCCCTCCTGCCTATGGTCACGCTTGGAATCCCCGGTTCCCCGACGGCGGCGGTGATGCTCGCAGGTTTCTTCATCTGGGGGCTGAACCCAGGGCCGCTCCTGTTCAAGGAGCAACGGGAGTTTGTGTGGGGTTTGATCGGCTCCATGTATCTGGCCAATGTGATCGGGGTGATACTTGTTCTCACCCTCGTCCCCGTGTTCGCGTCGATCAACCGGATCCCGTTTGGGATCCTGGCACCGCTTATTGTGATCCTTTCTTCCATCGGGGCTTACGCGGTGAACAACCAAGTGCTTGACCTCTGGATCATGCTCGGATCAGGGGTGGCTGGGTATGTCTTCAAGAAACTGGGTTACCCGCTGGCCCCCCTCGTGGTTGCCCTTGTCCTTGGGGACATGACCGAACAAGCAATGCGTCAAGCCCTCATCATGGGCCATGGCTCACCCGCTATCTTCTTCACCCGCCCCATCTCAGCGGTGTTCATGGCGGCCTCTCTCTTCCTCTTCCTCCTGCCGCTGATCCGGATGGTCTGGATCAAGCTGCGGCCAAAGCAGCCTGAGGCTGAACCTGTGGAGGTGGTGTAGTTTCGAAACGCTCCCTATTGCCTCACCCCCTGGTCTTTGGTAGGGTTTGTGGTGGGGTTAGCTCATGGATACAACTGTTGTCGTAGCAGACATCCTCATCCTCATCCTGGTTCTCGTTGGTCCGTTCCTTTGGAAGACCGTCGAGCACAATTTGGAAGCCTTTCTGTTCATCATGGGGTTGGCCGCTGCGTGGATCGCCAGGGTCCTCGACGGGCATCTGGTGCGCGAGGCGCTCATGGAGCCGATCCCAATTACCCTTGCGGTCTTCTTTTCCGGCCTCCTCTTCAAGTGGTCCCGTCACTTCCTTGCTTCACTGGTCGATCGCTTTACGCAACGCGTCTCTCCGCAGGTCCTCCTGGCAGGAATCGTGCTGGTGCTGGGGCTTGTGTCCAGCGTCATCACAGCGATCATCGCTTCCCTTGTCCTGGTCGAGATGGTGAGCACCTTCCGGCTCCGTAGAGAGGATGAAGCCCGGTTGGTCGTCGTAGCCTGCCTAGCCATCGGGCTTGGGGCTGCCCTGACACCGGTGGGAGAGCCTTTAAGCACCATTGCCACCGCAAACCTTGACCAGGACTTCTTCTTCCTGTTGCGTCTCCTGGGGCTCTGGATCATCCCAGGGATCCTCGCCCTCGCATTGGCCACCCTGGTGATGCCCGTGAAGCGCTCCGAGGATACCCTCACAGCTGTGGATGCACCGGAACCATACAGCGCGGTCCTTACCAGGGCGTTGCGCGTCTACCTGTTCGTTATGGCGCTCATCTTCCTTGGCGGCGGGCTGCGCCCGGTTATCGAGCAATACTTGATCCGGCTTGATGCGATGATCCTGTACTGGATCAACATGATCTCCGCGGTGGTGGATAACGCCACCCTCACAGCTGCAGAGGTCGGGCCACACATGACGCATTCCCAGGTACGGGCCGTCCTGATGGGGTTGCTCATCAGCGGGGGGATGCTCATCCCTGGGAACATCCCGAACATCATCGCGGCCAACAAGCTCAGGATCCGCAGCCGGGAGTGGGCAAGGGTAGGTGTTCCTCTTGGGTTGGTCCTTCTCCTGGTCTATTTTGCCGTGCTCTACTTCGTTGGATAGGAGGGTGTCATGGATCTTTCGGTCATCCTGATTATTCTCCAGCTCATCTACCTGGAAGGGATCCTCTCGATCGATAACGCAGCAGTTCTGGCTGCGCTAGTCTCCCCTCTGCCCAGTGACGAGCCGGTCCCCTGGCCGAGGATCCTACGCTGGCTGAGCAAGCCGGTGCACCGCATCTTTGGCCCGCAGCGCATGGCTGCCCTCAAGGTCGGGCTTCTAGGGGCATATTTGGGCCGCGGGCTGATGCTGGTCTTGGCCAGCTACATTATCCGGAACCCCTGGCTGATCTTCCTCGGTGCTCTTTACTTGATTAAGCTCGGGGCCGATCACCTGGGCGACGAGGCGACGTACTCAACGAATCCGGATGGCGAGAACATCCATGTTGCAACCATCCAGACTGCGGAGAAGGGGTTTTGGTCCGTCGTCCTCTCCGTGGAGCTTGCCGACCTTGCGTTCAGCCTGGACAACGTGGTGGCTGCCGTGGCCCTTTCCAATAGACTTTGGGTTGTGATGACGGGCGTGGCGATTGGCATCCTGACCATGCGCTTCGCGGCCGGGATCTTTGTCTTACTCATTGAGCGGGAGCCCATTCTCAAGCCTGCGGCATTCATCCTTGTGTTCATCATCGGGATGGAGGTCCTGATCCAGAGACTTACCGGGATTCACCTCGGCGACCTCACCAGGTTCTCCATTTCCGCTGGGACCATCCTCCTGACCATCGTCTACGCCCACCTTCCTCCCCTGCAGTGGGTGGGCAGGCGCCTACGGTGGATCCGTTCGGTCTTCCGGGGGGTGAACCTGGTCCTCTCGTTTGCTGTGAGGCCAGTAGTCTGGGTTTTCTCTTCCTTTGTCTCGGGCCTCAAGGTTATTGGCGGGCGGATCACCACAGCCATGCGTCAGGAACGATTGTGATGCGGGAAGCCCCAGCGAAATCTGTTGGCGGGATAGCATAAGGATCGTACCGAGAATTCGGACAGACTGAGGAGGTGGCGGGGCTCCCACAGGGGACATTGGACAAGCGACCATATCCCCAGGCAAGGGGGAAGGTGCGGGCAGTTTGGAATCGTTGGACTCGTGGGGCGAAGGTGCGTGTCAACGGACTGTGAAAATGTCACCCAAAAAACGCTTCATCTGGACTGAGAAAATGTCACCCCCTAGGCTTGGTTTATTGCTTTAGCGCTGAGCATACACACCTTGCCAGAACTTGCTTCTAGACTTTGCTTCGAAGTAGTCTTGGACCGGATCCCGGGCTTGCCTTGGGACCCAAAGGGGGACCCGCCACGGATGATCCTGTGGAGGGCGGTAAGGGGCCCTCTCTCCCTTGGGCTGGGGCCTGCTCTGTGGCTTCGTGGAGGGTCCTGTTTGAGAGAAGACGAGGAGGGAGAAGGGCTTACCCTCATACAGCGCACTGATGGTGCCGTCGAGGTGTGTGAGCACCGTCACCGTAGCGTGGGGGCGGAGCGGGACGACGTTGCCCCTACGGTCCACCAATTGATACATCTGCCCATTGTAAGAGATTGTCGATCCCCTTGTGGCCTTTCGATCATGCTTCAAGCAGAGGATCCTCCTGAGCACATCTTGAGGTGGACAGGGTTGATAAGCAGGTTGCAGGTCGGCTGGTTCGGTTGCGAAGCGCTCGTTGAAGCGTGCAATGAAGCCAGGGAGGAAGGCGTTGGCCTCTTCCAGGGTAGAGATCCCTGCGAGGCGGAGCTCAATGATCAACCGGTGTTGGAGTGTTCCCCACAGGCGTTCCACCCGTCCTTTTGCTTGAGGGGAACGGGCAGGGATATGGCGGATGTGGAGTTCATCCAGAGCTCGTCCGAACTGGGTCAGGGGGACCTGTTTACCGGTGAGCTCCTCCTCGATGGAGAGCTTACCGTTTTTGGGGGAGAAGAAGATCGTATGGCGGTCACTATACAGGGCATGAGGGACCCCGTGATGGGTGAGGATCTGGGAGAGCAGCTGGAGGTAACCTAAGGTATCCTCCTCTGGCCGGAAACATAGACCTAAGATCTTCCCTGTAGCGTCATCGATGGCGCCAAGGAGGGCGAGCTTGGGGCCGCGGTTTTCCAGCCACGCATAGGGGCTTGCGTCACACTGGACCAGCAGGCCTTCCTGGGGCAATCGATCCCGGGAGCGCCTTCTTCGGGACGCCTTATGCCCATGGGGGTTAGGGATACCCGCGTTTGCCAAGATCCGGCGGATCGTGCGAGGGGAGAGGTTGATTCCCTCATACTGCGCCAGCAACTCCGCCATATGGACACAACTGGCTCCTTGGAACTCGTGCTGGGCGAGGGTCACGACGCGGCTACTGACCTCCTCAGGGACGGCATGCTTAGGCTTGCGGCCTCGGTTTTTATGGGCCAGGAACGCGACTCCTTGTTGCTTCATCCCTCCCTTCAGGCGTTTGACCTGGCGCTCGCTGAGGCCGAGGAGCTGGCTAGCTTGCCGCACTGTCAACTTCCCCTGGAGCAACTGCTCCATGACATACACCCTGCGGGCTTCCTTTGGACTCAAGAAAATGCCTCCCTTCATGGGTGACATTTTCTCAGACCGCTTACGGGGTGACAATATCACAGACCGACGACAGGCAACGCGCCTTGTATTTGCCTT
>JAUQQG010000033.1 GCA_030550015.1 bacterium
GTCCGGCCGTCTAATCTGCGGCAATTGCAAACCACACTTGGTGCGCCATTCAGCCAAGAGCGGGAATTACTCCTACTACGCTGACAATAGCCGTATCCGCGGCCATAACACCTGTGATACACCCTTTCTGCCTAAGGAAGCCCTTGAACGCCTCATCATCGAGCGGATTCAGTATCGCTTGCTCACACCATCACATGTTCGCCTTCTAATCCCAAGGATCAACCAGGAGCTACAATCCATTAAAAAGGACCTCTCTACGCAGCTCACTTCATTAGAGGCCCAGTTAAAGGACCTCAATCAACGCCTCAACCGTCTCTATACCGCCCTGGAAACCGGTATGTTGAGCGTAGAGGACCTAGCCCCCCGCATCAAGACCCTACGCCAGCAACAAATAACCCTCGAACAACAGATCGATGAAACACGAGCCAAACTCCGACAGCCTCCCCTTAGAATCAGTACAAAGCGCCTTAAGCAAACCCTTAAGGACCTCCATGACCTGCTAAGCTATGGGACAATCCAAGAACGCAAGGCTTTTCTGAGATCCGTCATCGAGAGAATAGAGGTAAAGGGGGAAAGCCTAACAATACACTACAGGCTACCACTGAAGCTTTACACAGAAGATGCAAACGGAGTTCTGTCTTCGGAAACCGGTGGTGGGCCCTCGTGGACTCGAACCACGGACCTCACCCTTATCAGGGGTGCGCTCTCACCACCTGAGCTAAGGGCCCACCTGCGTTCCTTAGTATAGGATGGCTTCAATCACTGTGTCAAGGCAAGGGAGCGGACAGGCGCTCAGGTGAGGCGGATGCGGGCGAAGCGGCGCTTTCCTACGCGGACGACCATCCCGTCTGTCACAACCAAATCGGTATCGATGTCGGTGATGCGCCGGCCGTCCACGCTTACCCCTCCCTGGGAGATCAGGCGCTTGGCCTCGGAGTTAGATTCTACCAGCCCCGCCAGGACAAGGAGTTTCACGATCCAGATGCGTCCGCCCTCGAGATCGTCGGCCTCGAGGAGAACCTCGGGAACTTGCTCGGGAAGCTCCTTGGCCACGAAGACCCGATCAAAGGCCTCCTCCGCCGCGGTCGCTGCTGCTTTACCATGGTAGATCGTCACGATCTCACGGGCGAGACGTCGCTTGATGTCCCTCGGGTGGAGGGTCCCCTCCTTGAGGCCTTGGTCGATCGCCTGCACCTCCTCCATGGGCACGTCGGTGCACAGAACGAAGTACTGGACCATGAGATCGTCAGGAAGGGACATCACCTTTCCAAACATCTCCTCGGGAGGCTCCGCGATCCCGATGTAGTTCCCCAGGCTCTTGCTCATCTTTTGCTGGCCGTCCAGCCCCACCAGGATAGGCATCAGGAAGACCACCTGGGGCTCTTGGCCGAACTCCCGTTGGAGGTCCCTCCCCATCAGGTTATTGAACTTCTGGTCGGTCCCGCCCATCTCCACGTCCGCCTCAAGGGCAACGGAATCATAGGCTTGACAGAGGGGGTAGAGGATCTCATGGAGATGGAGGGGGAGACCTTGGCGCATCCGCTCGGAGAAGTCGTCGCGCTCGAGGATGCGAGCCACGGTCACCTTGCTGGCCAGGCCGATGACCTCCTGGAAGGTGAGGGGGCCCAACCACTGGCTGTTGAAGACGACCCGGGTCCTGGAAGGATCGAGGATCCGGGTGTACTGGTCAAAGTACGTCTTGGCGTTCTCTTTGACCTGTTCAGGTGAGAGCTGAGGGCGGGTTTCAATGCGACCGGAGGGGTCCCCAATCATGGCGGTGAAGTCGCCGATGACAATGATAACTTCGTGGCCGAGGTCCTGGAACTGGCGGAGTTTCCGCAACACCACGGCATGCCCCAGGTGGATGTCGGGCACAGAGGGATCGAGCCCGAGCTTGATCCGCAAGGGGCGCCCTTTCCTCAGCTTGGCGAGGAGTTCCTCCTCCGTGATAATCTCCGCCGCCCCACGCTTGAGGATCTCGAGTTGCTGTTCCGGGGTCATGATCTGCCTCCACCGCGATCCACGGCTCCCATAGATTATATCACACATTCAGCTCTACCACCGTGGCGCCGCTCCCTCCTTCTCCCGCCTCCCCGAGGCGGAACCTTCGGACATGAGGGTGGTCGGAAAGAAAACGGTGGACGGCCTTGCGCAGGACGCCTGTACCTTTGCCGTGGATGATGGTCACACGCGGGATCCCTGCGAGAAAAGCCTGGTCAAGGTAGCGATCGAGCTCTAGCAGGGCTTCCTCCTCCGTCCGCCCGCGGAGATCTAGCGAGGAGGGGATTGCGGGAGGGAGCCTCTCGAAGGATGCTCCCGGCGCCGCAGGCTCCCCGGCGACGAAAGACCTCTTCCCTATGGCGCTTTCCTTCACCCTCCGCAGGTCTTCCAGGGGGACACGGGCTTTGATGGCACCCAATTGCACCTCCACCTCCCCTCCCACTGGAGGAGCGGTGACGACACCTTCCTGGCCGAGGGAGGCCACATATACACTCTCCCCTACGCGTACGTCGTGCAGGGGCTCTCCCGGCGGCTCGGGAGCCAAGGTCTTCTTTCGCCCCTCCCACTCCCGTCGCAACGCCCGCAACGCCTCCCTTGCCTCACGGACCGCGCGTTCGGTCGCCTCCTCCCGAATCTTTCGAAGGAGCTGGTCCACCTGCTCCATAGCCTGACGAAACTGGCGCTCAGCTTCCTCATGGACGGAAGCGAGGATCCGACGTTTCTCCTCTTCCAGACGCCTGAGGGCCTCTTCATATTGCTTGCGAAGCCACGTCGCTTCTTGCAAGGCTCGCTGCGCCTCGGCTCGCTCCACGGCGATCGTTTGGCGGTCCCGCTCGATCTCCGTGAGCAGCCGGTCCAGAGCCACCTCCTCTCGCCGCAGGTAAGACCGAGCCCTCTCGATAATGTCCGGCAGGAGCCCCAAACGGCTGGCGATGATGAACGCATTGCTCCTCCCAGGCACCCCGATGAGGAGACGGAAGGTAGGCCGCAGCGTCTCCGGGTCGAACTCCACCGAAGCGTTTTCGATCCCCGGGATCTCCGAGGCCAGCAGCTTCAGGTCGTTGTAGTGAGTCGTGACAGCCGTGCGCACGCCTTTGGCATGCAGGTACTCAATGAGGGCACGGGCCAGCGCTGCACCCTCTGTGGGATCGGTCCCCGCCCCGACTTCATCGAGGAGGACAAGGGCCATCCCCTCAAGATTTCGAAGGATCTCCACAATAGCGCCCATGTGGGAGGAGAAGGTGGAGAGGTTCTGTTCAATGGATTGCTCGTCTCCAATATCGGCGAAGACTTGGGGGAAGACGCAGACTTCGCTCCCCTCCTCGGCGGGGATATGCAAGCCCGCCTGAGCCATAAGGGTGAGGAGGCCAATGGTCTTGAGGGTGACGGTCTTCCCCCCGGTGTTCGGGCCGGTGATGATCAAGGTCGTGAAGCGATCGCCCAGCTCCACATCGATGGGGACGACCCGCCCGGGCCAGTCGGGAGGGGGCTGGAGGAGAGGGTGTCGTGCCTTACGCAGGGACAAAATCCCCTGGTTATTGAGGCGAGGGCGCACGCCATCCATCTCCAGGCTCAACGCCGCTTTGGCGAAAATGAAGTCCAGGCGCCCCAAGACGGCAACATCCTGAAGGATAGCTCCGGCGCGCTCCCCGATCATCCCGCTGAGAGCCCTCAGGATCCTGAAAATCTCCTCCTGCTCCTCCCCCTCCAATTCCCTCAGCCTATTTCCCAGGGGGACGATGGCCAGAGGCTCCATAAACATCGTGGCGC
Source organism: bacterium (assembly GCA_030550015.1). Taxonomy (GTDB): domain Bacteria; phylum Sysuimicrobiota; class Sysuimicrobiia; order Sysuimicrobiales; family Thermofontiviventaceae; genus Thermofontivivens; species Thermofontivivens primus. Next base: position 3,772 of record JAUQQG010000033.1, read on the forward strand.
CGCTCGCGGACTGATCATGGAGGATCCCCGGAAAGCGCCCCTTGTGCTCCGCCTTCACAGGCACCACATAACGCTGGCCCCTCAGGGTGATGAGGGGCTCCTGAAGCATAGGGGCGTAGAGGGAGGAACGGAGGATCTCCTCCAGCTTCTCTTTGATCGTGTGATGAACGGTCCGTTGCTCCTGGCGCAGGCGGGCGAGCCTCTCGCTCGCGCTGTCAAGGACGGAGGCATCCTCCCCAATCGCCCGCTGGATGGCTTCTTCCACCTCCACGAAAGGCTGAATCCCAGAGCCGATGGCCGCGAGGAAAGGAGCACGCTGGGCCCGGGATTGAAGGTAGCCCTTCATCAACCTAGCCACCCGCAGGGTGTCGCGGACGTCCAGGAGCTCGGGCGGATCCAGCCGGCCACCTTTCGCTGCTCGCTGCACTTGGTCCCGGATGTCCTTGGCCCCGCGCAGTGGGACTTCCCCTTCCTCAAGAAGCGCTCTCGCCTCGGTGGTCTCCTGCTGCCAGACCGAAGCCTCTTCTAGGCTTTGGGAGGGCCACAGCGCCTCGGCCAGTTCCTTTCCTGGGGGAAACAGTGCCAGCGCGACCAGGCGCTCCCGGATCTTGGGGAACTCCAGTACCCGCAGGGTTCGTGCATCCATCTCCTAAAATCCCTCACCCTTTCCCGCACGGAGAGGATTTCCCTAGCCAAACCATTCGATGATCGCCGGGGCAATGTGGGTAAGATCTGAGATCTTCCTAGTCACCTCTTCCCTCTTCTCCCCGATCACCAGGGTTGGGACCGGGTTTCGTGTGTGCGAAGGGGTACGGTCGTCCTCGATATTCCCGTGGTCGCTTGTGAGGACAATGAGTGTATCGGAGAGATCGCTCTCTTCCACCACCGTACCGAGGAACAGGTCCAGCCGCGAGATGACATCGGCAGGATCCAGGTTCATGCGGCCATGGGCCACGAGGTCAGGAAGGAAGAACTCGAACAGGGTGAAATGATGCGCACGCCCCAGGGAGGCGAGAACCCTCCCTGCTTCCTCCGGAGTGCGGAGATCCACTTGGATCCCCCTCTGTTGGAGGAGCTCGTTGGTGAGATCATGGAAGAGCGCCTTCCCGCTCACCAGATCTTCCACGTTCCGTAACCTCGTCCCGGAGAAGCGCGCTGCCAAAGTGATCGCGCCCTCGCGGAGCCTCCGCTCCTCCACCAGCCGAAAGTAATCCTCGGAATAGGCATTCGCCAGGGCGACATCAAGCCCCCGTTTCATGAGCCTGAGGAAGAGGTTATGGGAACTGAGAATCTCCTGCAGGGCTCTCGTGGGGTATGCCTGAACGTGGCGTCCCACGAGCTGCGGCGCGTTCAGACCCGTTAACAGAGTGGTCTGTCCTGTGGCGCTCTGGGGAATTCCTGGAACCCCCAGGGTGGCATCGGTGGGGATCAAGGTGGCGAGGTCGCTCTGGACAATCCCGTTAGCTCCTACCAATCGCTTTCCCCCCAAGAGCAGGTCCAGGTGAGGTGTGTGCGCTCTCACCACGGGATTGATGGTGTGTTCCTCCTCCCCAAGGCCCAGGCCATCGACGAAGATGAGCAACAGGTGCATCGGTCACCTCCGAGAGACGAACGGACTCCCGCGGATATAAAACCTCCAGAGCCGTTCTTTGGCAGCGATCACGCCAATCCGTGGGGTGGCCTCCACCTCGAAGGGCGTCGGAGAGCCATCGGCGATGTAGAGGGGAGGACGGGTGAGGTCCCACCCGTTGTGGGAGAGGTTAATCCCCATGGCCTGGGTGAGCCTTCCGGGGCCGCTTGCGAGGAGGGTGAGCTTCTCCACCCCGCGCCGTCGCTGCATCCACTCGATCCCCTCTAGCGGCTCGAGGGCGCGGATGAGCACAGCCCCTGGGATTCCCTCTGGCTCCGTCACCACGTTGAGGCAGTGGTGGTTCCCGTAAATGAAGTAGACATACGCGATCCCAGGTGCCCCCCACATGATCTCGCTCCTCGGCGTCCGCACCCGGGCGTGGCTTGCAGGATCGTCTTCTCCGCCGTATGCCTCTACCTCGACAATTCTCCCCACGCACCGTACCTGCGCGGTCTCGTGCACCAGA
>JAUQQG010000055.1 GCA_030550015.1 bacterium
CCAGAAGGTGGCTGAGAGGATCTTCCGCAACCTTGCTTTCCCCGAAGGACATCCTCACCGCAAGCATCCCGAAGGTCGGGAGGAAGTGGTGGCGGCGCTCACCAGGAACGACCTGGAGCTCTTCCATAGGGCGCACTACCGACCTGATACCACGATTCTGGCAGTGGTCGGGGATGTCCAGGCAGATCGCGTCGTCGAGCTCGTGGAGGAGCTCTTTGGGAGATGGCAGGCGGATGGGGCGAAGGCTTCTTTCGAAGTGCCCGAGGCCTCTCTGCCGCCTGCCCCGCAGAGGGAGCTCGTCGTCCTCCCTGGGAAGAGCCAGGCAGATATCGTCCTGGGTGTTCCAGGGATCCCCAGGAGGAGCGAGGACTACCATGCGACCCTTATGGCCAACCTGATCCTGGGGCAACTGGGAATGATGGGTCGCCTGGGAGCAAACATCCGGGAGCAGAAGGGGATGGCCTACTATGCCTTTAGCCAGCTCCAGGCAGGCCTCCTGGCTGGGCCCTGGTGGGTGCGCGCGGGGGTGAATCCCCGGAACGTAGAGAGCGCCATCGAAGCGATCCTCGAGGAGATCCACCGCCTCCAGGAGGAGCTCGTGGACGAGGGAGAGCTTTCCGATGCCCGCGGCTACCTCATTGGCTCCTTGGCCATTCGCCATGAGACCAACCAGGGGATGGCCCAAGCGCTTGTGGACATGGAGCTTTACCAGCTCGGCCTTGATTACTTGGTGAGGTTCCCCGGGATCGTCTCGGGGATTGATCCAGAGGCGATCCAGAGGGCAGCGCAGCGCTTCTCTCTTACAGGATATACAGTGGCCATCGCTGGCCCGGAGATCTGAGCTGGATCGTTTTCTATGGGGGTCTATGCCCTCCGTCTCCATGTACGCTCCTGAAAACTTTCCTGATGTCCACCCCGGGATGGATCTTCCGGCGATCATTGTGGACGTCCTGCGGAATTCCCACCATACCCCCAAGACCGGCGACATCCTTGTCGTTGCCCAAAAGATCGTCTCCAAAGCGGAGGGGAGGATCGTGGATCTCCGGGAGATTGCGCCGAGTGAGAAGGCTCTGACCCTCGCCAGGGAGGCCGATCGAGATCCCAGGCTCGTTGAAGTCATCTTGCGGGAAGCGCGAGCTATCTTGCGTGTTCGCCCCGGTCTCATCATCGCAGAGCACCGGTTGGGATTTATCTGCGCCAATGCTGGGGTGGACCATTCTAACGTGGGAGGCGGTGAGGATGTTGTCACACTTCTCCCTTCCGATCCAGATGCGTCTGCGCAGGCGATCAAGCGAGCTGTGGACGAGGCCTTTGGAGTTGATGTCGCCGTCATCATCAACGATAGCCACGGACGCCCATTCCGCGAAGGAGCCGTCGGCGTGTGCATCGGGGTTGCGGGAATGGATCCCCTACGGAGTTACGTTGGAATGGTGGATAGGTACGGGTACGTCTTGCGGACCTCGGTGGAGGCAATCGCGGACGAGCTGGCCTCTGCGGCCACGCTCCTGATGGGTCAGGCGGGGGAAGGGAGGCCTCTTGTGGTCATTCGAGGAATAGCTTTCCAGGGGGGAGAGAGAGGTGCACGGGCGCTCCTGCGCGATCCATCGAGGGATCTGTTTCGTTAGCTTCCTTTACTCTCCATTTCCCATGGGGGCGGGCATTCCACGTTTCTCTCTCCTTTGGCGGGGAAATGGCGCAGGCGGTGGGAACGTAAAGAGTGGAGGTGAGTATCATGCGTGAGATCGTCATCGCCTCTGGGGCGAGGACTGCAATTGGAAGCTTTGGGGGGAGCTTGAAGGATATTCCCCCGACAGAACTGGGCGCCACCACAGCCAGGGAAGCCCTGCGACGGGCAGGGGTCTCCGGCGAACAGGTCGATCATGTTGTCTTCGCCCAGGTTATGCATACCGACGCGAGCGACCCCTACATCTCCCGAGTTGTTGGGATGCGATCTGGGATCCCAGAAAACGTCCCTGCGCTTACTGTCAATCGTCTGTGTGGAAGTGGACTCCAGGCCATCGTCACAGCTGCCCAACTCATCCGTTGCGGTGATGCCGACATCGTCTTAGCTGGTGGTGCTGAATCCATGAGCCGCGTCCCTTACTGGCTCACCGGCGCGCGCTGGGGATATCGTCTAGGTCACGCGCAAACCGTGGATGCCCTCCTGGCTGCACTCCACGATCCCTTCCACGCATGCCACATGGGCGCTGCCACCGAAATTCTTGTGAAGCGGTACGGGATCACCAGAGAGGATCAGGATCGCTTCGCTTTGGAGAGCCACCGCCGCGCCGCAAAGGCGCGCGAGGAGGGAGTCTTCACCGAGGAGATCGTTCCTGTGGAGGTGAAGCGGGGCAAGGAAGTAGTTCTCTTCAATCAGGACGAGCATATCCGGCCGGATACCTCCCTTGAGAAACTCGCCACCCTTCCTCCCGTCTTCCAGGAGGGCGGGACGGTGACTGCAGGGAACTCCTCCGGGATTAACGATGGCGCAGCCAGTGTCGTGGTCATGGGAGAGGATGTGGCCCGCAAGCTTGGGATCGAGCCCATGGCCAGGCTCGTGAGCTACGGCTTTGGGGCTGTGGAGCCGCTTTCCTTTGGGATTGGACCTGTTCCAGCGATCAAGCAGGCCCTATCGAGGGCAGGGCTCCGCCTCGATGACATAGACGTGATTGAGCTGAACGAAGCCTTCGCAGGTCAGGCCCTTGCTGTGATGAAGGAGCTGGAGATGGACCCGGAGCGCACCAACCCGCACGGCGGTGCTGTCGCCCTCGGGCATCCCGTGGGTGCAACCGGCGCGATCCTCACGGTGAAGGCCCTCCACGACCTGCGCCGTCGCAAGTTGCGCTACGCGCTGGTGACCATGTGCATCGGCGGCGGGCAGGGGATCGCCGCCATCTTCGAGCGGATCTGAGGAACCCCACCGAACGTTTTTGCCAAGAATTTACCGGGGACACGGTTGCACGAGGGCCCTTAGCAAAAGTCAAGTAGTCTCCTGTCACTATACTCGCAGAGCGAGGATTCTCGGTTCCCGTCTTCCTAAGGAGGAATTCCGCTGCAGATGTAGAATGTTTAAGCTTAATCAATCCCCGCGGATGGAATTGAATAGTTTTCCTACCATAACGGCAGAAGGGGTGTCCCAAAACTGCACCTTAAAGGGCGGAGCTATGTGCTTTCATGAAAGGCTATCTTGTTACGTCAGCTTGAGGGAGGATATATTGGATGCCATGAGAGAGGGAGAGGTCCTGTGCATCTGCGGCTTCGATTCCGGCCAACGAATGGCGTAGCCCGGCTCCCCGTCCACTACAACGAGTACATCCAGGCTTTCATCTACCGACACCTCGACGAGCATCTCGCCTCTGCCTTGCATGACGAAGGGATCCTGGAAGGGAAACGGCGGTTAAAACTCTTCACGTTCTCACGGCTTCTGGGTCCCTTTAAGTTCGGAGGCGAATACATTACCTTCTCAGGCCCACTCACCTTGGTGGTTGCTTCACCCATGGTTCCCTTCCTCGAGTCCTTTGCCTTTCACTTGGTGACCGAAGGCGCCCTCCGCATTGGGAACGTTTCGTTCTTCCTGGAATCCGCTGAGGTGGGATTCGAGCCCGAGTACAGGTCTCCCATCCTGGTCAAGGCTCTTTCCCCCATCACCGTCTACAGCACACTTCAAACGGCTGAAGGCCGCAAGAAGACGTATTACTACTCTCCCTTCGAGAAAGATTTCGAAGCCTTGCTCCTCCAGAACCTCCAGCGGAAGGTCCGTGCGTGGTATGGCAAGGACATTCCCATAGAAGATGCCTCGATCAAGCCGTTCCGTGTGACAAACAGGAATCATCACGTAGTCCTGTATAAGGGCACGGTCATCAAAGGGTGGACAGGGATCTACGAGTTACGCCTGCCTGAGCCTCACTTCCGCATGGCCCTGGACGCCGGATTGGGTTCCAAGAACAGTCAGGGGTTTGGGTGTGTGGAGGTGTGGGAACCTTCGCTGCGAGGGGGATGAAGACCGTTGGTTATCACGAAACCCGCTGGAAGGAGAACAGCAGGCAAAGCGACCAGTTCATCTCGAGAGGCCTTTGTCGCTACCCTTGGCGTTGAACCACAGGTGATTACCCTCACCCTCGACCGGTTGCTAGACAAGGGGTACCGCATAGGGGAGGTAAGGGTTGTCCACACATCTAGTAAGCCTGTTCAACATGCGCTTTCTCTGGTGCGACGCGAATTCGACGCAGGTGCGTATCCAGGTATCGCCTTTTACCCTGTTCCGGTTGAAGGAGATGAAGGGCCAATCGAAGATTTCCGGACAAGCGATGACGTTGGGTCCCTTCTGCGTGTGCTTTATCGGGAAGTCCGCGCACTTCGGCGAGCGGGCTATATGGTCCATCTAAGCATCTCGGGCGGTCGTAAGGTAATGGCCGTTGCTGGGATGGTCGTTGCTCAATTGCTGTTTGGACCCGACGATAAGGTATGGCATATCCTCACTGAAAGCTGGACGCCGGGAGGAGAGCGACAGATGCACCTGCCACAGGGAGAGCCTGTCTGGCTTGTGCAAGTTCCTGTGCTGCGCTGGACAGATTCCCCTGCAATGCTCTCCGCAATCGCTGAGCTTGGCGACCCGATGGAGGCCATTCGCCGGTACGAGGAGCTGGTACGGTCAGAACGAATGCGCCGTAGGCGAGAATTCGTGGAACGATGGCTGACTCCAGCCGAAAGGCAGGTAGTGCGCTTGGTCTGTGAGGGTTTGGACAATACTGCAATCGCCCGACGCCTCCAAAAGAGTGAACGCACAGTGGCTCATCAACTCACCACAGTATATGGGAAGTTCGCGGATTGGCTCGGTTTCTCTTCGGAGGAGCCACGACGAAGTGTTTTATCGCCGAGCCTCGCCCCCTACTTTGCACTCCACGAAGGGAAGCAGGCCAATCTTGGGAAGAGGATCCCACCTCGAATGGGAAGGAATGCCGATGTATCAGGTAGCTTGGGTGGTTAAGATGAAGACGAGACATCTTTCCATATTTCCATAAAACCTTGATGCGAGGTGTGCTGATGCAGCGACTTGAGGTCACGCTACAAACCATCACCCCGCTTTTTATGGGAGGCTCGGATCCGCGACGGGAACCGGAACTACGGGCGGCTTCCGTGCGGGGCGCGCTCCGGTTCTGGCTGCGAGCCCTCCTCAGCGGCGCGCTGGGCGACAAAGTTAAGCCAGAAGTTGAGCGTTGGGCGAAGCCGTTCGGCGTCCTCTTGGAGCAAGTGATCGCAGAAGTAGCGAGGTTTGCTCACGGCGCGCCAGACTGCTTGAATGCTGAAAGCCTGGGCAAACAACCTGCGCTGATTGAGCACTATCCCGATAAAGGCTTAACGATCTGACGCAGAACTTGGAATCAAGAATAGTCAGGGTTTCGGAATGATCGAACCGGGAGCATAAGCCATGATTGCAACACTGGTTCAAGTTGCTAAGGAGATGGCCCGCTATGAAGCGAAAAAGCGCGGCTGGGACCACGATCGAGTCATCTTACATCGTCTATGCCAAAGCGCTATCAAAGAAGGAAGAGATGTCCCAAAGGTGGCCGTGATTGATTTGACGAACCGGACGGTTCGCCTGGAGGATTACAAAGAGGACGAAAGGGACAAGTATCTCTACGCCCCATCCACCGGGAATATGGCTATCGGCCCGTCGTGGCTGTTGGATTTTCGCAGTGCTCGAGGGAAAAATCCCAAGAAGACGCGC
>JAUQQG010000125.1 GCA_030550015.1 bacterium
CATAGCAATCGACCGGGTTCTCAGGATGCGGGAGCCTTGAGAACCTCTTCCATCCAGCGTAGGTACTCCTCGTTTCCTCCGAGAATGGGAAGGGCAATGACCTCGGGGACCGTATAGCTGTGAAGCGATTTCACCCGCTCAACAAGGGATCCCAAGAGATCCTGGCGCGTTTTGATCACCAGCAGGATCTCCTCAGCGCGCTCTACCTCCCCTTTCCACCAGTAGATGGAGGAGAGTCCTGGGACGAGGTTTACACAAGCTGCAAGTTTTTCTTCCACAAGGGAGGAAGCTAAGCGCTCCGCTTCTTCACGGCTCCCCGAGGTTACAAGGACCACTCTGTAGGGGTTCACATGGTCTCCCTGCGTTTGGCCTGCCATTCCGAGAACCTCCAGAGGAACGAGGGTAAGACTGGAAAGTTAACCAGAAAGTCCTTCCAGCTCGCTGGCGAACGCCCTGTATGCCTCGTCGGAGAGGACGGCGATGATGATGGTTTCCAGGCGTGACCCTTTGCGAAGATGGTCCCGGATCTCCTCAAGCATCACCCGTGCAGCTTCCTGAAGGGGAAAACCGCCCACGCCGGTCCCTAGAGCAGGAAAAGCGACGCTCCGCAACTGCCGCTCCTCCGCTCGCAACAGGCTGTTTCGGGTGGCCAGCCGGATCTTCCCTGCATCGGTCTGGAAATCCATGGCCATTGTGGCCGCATGGATGACGTATTTGGCAGGAAGCTTGCCTGCTCCTGTCACCACAGCCTCTCCCACGGGGATAGGGCCCAGCGCAACTGCTTCCCGCTCGATCTCAGCACCGCCGCGACGCTTGATCGCCCCAGCAACCCCGCCCCCCATGAGGAGTCTTGTATTGGCCGCGTTGACGATGGCGTCAACCTCCAGGGTTGTCAGGTCCGCGCGTTCCACCTTGATGAGCGTGGTCCCGATGTACCTTTCCATAGGAAACGTTGCCCAGAGTTTTTAGTCCTGCTCTCGCCACCAGTCGGGGGAGACATCCCTGATCTTCTTATACTGGCGAACTGTAGGCTGGGCTCCGGCACGTTCCCTCGCAACCCTCGCCCTGAGCTCCTCATACTCCCGTAGGCCCACCAGGACCCTGATGGTGTTCCATACCGCGTCCTCCAGCTGGTCCCCATTCTTGAGGAGGAGCTCGATGAGGGGGGTGATGACACGCTTGTCCTTGAGCTTACTCAGGATGCGGATCACCAGCCGCTTGACGTCGATGTCCTCGTCCTGGAGGCAGGAGAGGAGCGCATCGGTGGCTTCCTCGCCGAAGAGGCAGAAAAGGGCTTTACAGGCGAACCGCCGTACCTTCGGGTTAGTATGCTTCTGAGCTGCGGTCAACGTCTCCCACACCTTGGCGCGATCCTCGGCAGAGAATGCTTCCCGTACCCCTTTGGTCAGGAAGATCTCCTTATCGGCATAGGGGGTCTCTGCCGGTTCCTCCACACCGCGTGCCTCGAGCTTAGCCAAGGTGGTCACCACAGCCTCCTGAACCCTCGGGTCTTCGATGAACAGGCGCACCAGGGGCGCAATCACCCGGCGATCCCCGATGCTCCCAAGGACAGAGATCGCAGTCTGGCGGATATAGAGGTTCTCATCCTCCAGGACTTTGAGGAGCGGGTCGATCGCCCTGGGCCCCATTTCCACAAGGATCTTGAGGATCTGGTTCCCAATCCTCCGGCGCACCTGTCTATCTTTAAACGCTTCCATCAGGGCAGGAACCGCATCGCCCCCGATCTGAATAAGCGCCTTCATGCTTGCGGACTGGAGGGACCGCTCCCTTCGGGAGAGGACCCGGATCAACCCCTCCACCGACCCCTTATCCCGGAGCTCCCCGACGGCGGTCACAGCTTGGTGGCAGACCTGCTCGGACCGGTCAGCGAGGGCAAGCCTGAGCCCTTCAATGGCCCTCTGGCCTCCGATACGTCGCAACGCAGTTACTGCGCTCTTTCGGACGTACTCGTCGGGATCCTGGAGGGCTTCGATCAGAGGTTCGACCGCCTCCTCTCCCCCAAGTTTGCCCAGGGCATAAGCGGCATCGCTCCGGAGGGTCACATCCGGGCTCCGCAGCTGGGCGACCAAGCGCTCAATTTCCCGCTCCCTTACAGCGTCCGCACGGGCATCCATGGTCTCTATCCTCCCTACCAAGGGATTCTCCAAATCCCTCATAGATCCTCCCGGCTGGCCTTGCGTCCTTGATTCTTTTTCATGAGAAGCTATACTAATAATCAAAGCACTGCCCCGGTTGCATCCGGGAAGACCCGAGGCCGGCGTGGCAGTCGTTGCATACGCTTGACCCGTACGGCCCTGTTGTGGCCTGCGGAGCGAAACCAAAAAGGTGGTGGAGGTGCATCCTCATCCCTGATTCCACCAAAGTACATCTCACGGTTTTGGTGGGTGCGTCAAGGGGTGAGCAAACACCGATGGGAGAAGGGCAAAAGCAAGGGGAAGGGCCAAAGGAACAGAACCGGCCCCACTTTGCCCATAAAAGCGAGGAAGAGTTCGCGAGGATCCTGGATTTTTATGGCATCCGCTGGGAATACGAGCCCCGCAGCTTTCCCCTGAAGTGGGATGAATCGGGTCGGGTGGTGGAAAGCTTTACCCCCGACTTCTACCTCCCGGATTTTGATCTTTACATCGAGCTAACGACCCTCAAGCAGAGCCTGGTCACGAAGAAGAACCGGAAGATCCGGCAGCTCCGGAAGCTCTACCCGGAGATCCGTCTGAAGATCTTTTATGGGAGGGACTACCGATACTTTGCCTGGAAGTACGGATTGGCCCCTGCCCGGAATTCTCGTGGGGGGAGTGATGGACTGAATGTATAGGAGCATGGAGACTTCAGAGCTCCTCAAGGATATCAAAGAAATCCTCATCCCCGAGGAACAACTGCAGGCACGTGTCCGCGAGCTTGGGGAGGCGATCTCCAGGGACTACCGGGGCCTGAACCCAATCCTCGTCAGCGTTTTGAAGGGGGCGGTGTACTTCATTGCGGACCTAACTCGAGCGATCTCCATCCCAATCACTCTAGACTTTATGGCCATTAGCAGTTACTCTGGAGGAGGGACAGCTTCCAGCGGGGTGGTCCGCCTCCTCAAGGACCTGGATGAGCAGATTACCGAGCGCCACGTCCTCCTCGTGGAGGACATTATCGATACCGGACTGACCGCAAGCTACCTGCTGCGCCTCCTGCGCGCCCGCAACCCGGAGAGCCTTCGTATCTGCACCCTCCTCGATAAGACGAGCCGAAGGATCGTAGAGGACCTTCCCATTGTGTACCGGGGGTTTGAAATCCCCGACGTCTTCGTGGTAGGGTACGGGCTGGACTACCGACAGCTCTACAGGAACCTCCCCTTCATCGGCATCCTCCGGGAGGAGATCTTAGAAGGAGGAGGGGTCGTCTAAGCCTTCCAAATCTAGCTCAGCGGCTGTGCCTGCGCGCTTGCACTTCAAGGCGGAAGACGAAGCGGATGATGCGCTGCCGCTCAACCTCCCGGATCCCACTGAAGGCGCACCCAACGAGCCAAGTGGAGTTTTCCGGCTTCTCCTCAATGCGCCGGATCTCTGCGGTGGTGGCGATAGGGGGACCGCCATCGGGGAGGGCGACCTGGAGGGCGAAGATGTCCCCTAACCGCAGGGGAGGCTCTTCGCCCAATATGAGGCAGACGCCTCCTCCGCTGATGTCTTTGGTATGCGCTGCCTTCCACGTATCGTCGGGACGCCACTGGACGCGGGCATCAAGGAAGACGGGGACGCGCACATAATCCCGGCGCTGGATACGTTGTACATCGCTGGATAAGCCTAGCAACCACCGGGGAGGGGAATGGTACTGTTGCAGCACTTCCCCCTCATAATAGTAGAGCCCGTTACTGCGGGAGAAGAACACCCGCACAACTTCGCCCGGGCTGATGGCTGGTACACCATCCTCCGCCAGGGGGGCAGCGATGACAATCTTCCTGTCGTCTACGGCCTCGACCTCCGTGCCATACCGCTTGCCGAGAACCTCTACGACAACCCTCTCTCCTAGACATACTGTTGAGTTCCTGTGCACCACTGTCCCTCCTGGGAGCAACGATGCCGCTTCCCCTTGACACAAGGTCCTATAACTGCAAATCGGCGGGAGGAGGGAATTCTCAACCAGATTGGAGGGCGCTCCGCGAGGCGAGGTGGGCGACCCGGATGGGCTCGGGGATCCTGTACCCCCGACAACACCGCCAAGCGATCTCTACAGCTCCAGGGATGTCGAGGAGATGCCCGGGGGAGAGGTACACCGGCCTGGCCCCTGGCCGCGTCCGCAAGATCGCACCGATTTGCTCCCCGCCATCGAAAAGGTAGGTCCAGGCGCCGGGCTGGTCTGGTGGTTCTCCTCCACTCCCAACAAGCAAGGACTTGCCGCAACCGGCGGTGGGGCGTTCCAGGTGAAGACCAAGATGGCAAGCGATCCCAAACCTCCTGGGATGAGCGATGCCGTGACCATCTACGAGGATTGCATCCGGCTCTGTGCGAATCTTGCGGAAAGCTACCAGAAGCAGGGGGACCTCCCGGAAGGCGAGAAGGCCAGGGACGTACGGGAAGGCCAAGGTCCCTGTGGCGAGGCTGACCTCAGCGATCTCAAGACCGGGAAAGGTAAGGACTGCCACAGCTGCAACAGCCAGATCCTTGGACCTGCTGTAGCTTACATCCGCTCCGGCGACATAGTGGAGGGAGGAAGGAGCTCTCTTGAATTTAAGCCGGGAGCGGAGAGCAAGCTGGAGCTGAACAGCCTCCGCTGGAGTGAGGTCCCACGAGTGGAGGGCGAGAACTTCCATCATAACCGGGCCTCTTCCTATTCGCCCAGGATCGCCTCGATCTCCTGGCGGGCGCGGGAGATCACTTCGCGGATACGCCGGAGTTTTTCTGGACTCACGTGATGCCAAGGGCCCCTTCGGCGTACAGCAAAGGCGAGATCCCACAGCTCACGGTAGGCAGGCCCCCAACAGTGCCACCAGTGGCTGAACTTCGTCCGGATCTCCTCTAGCGACTCTCTCTTCTCTTCAAGGAATCGCCTTCCTTCCTCAGTGATGGTATACACTTTCCTTCCCTCCTGTTGGGAAGAGGTCACATAGCCCATGTCCTCAAGCATCTGGAGGGTAGGATAGACGGCACCCGGGCTCGGGGCATAGAAGCCTCCGAACTGCTCCTGGAGCGCCCGGATGAGATCATACCCGTGCATTGGCTTTTCCTTGAGGAGGTCAAGGAGGAGGTACTTGAGGTCCCCCCTTGCGAAGAAGCGCTCGCGGAAAGGTCCAAAACCAGCCCATACTCTCCCAAACACGGCGATACCTCCTATGTATCAAGATATATCTCAATAATATTTTCAAGGTTTCCTTGGGAGGTGTCAAGAGATGCCACCACTAGGGTCTAGTGAGGTGGATCCGCGCGGTTGAAATACCCAGGGGGATCTGGAGCGGGGTACGGGAATCGAACCCGCATCGCCGGCTTGGAAGGCCGGAGCTCTACCATTGAGCTAACCCCGCGTGGTGGGGGGGGTAGGATTCGAACCTACGAAGGCGTTCCGCCAGCCGGTCTACGG
>JAUQQG010000008.1:0-4467 GCA_030550015.1 bacterium
GATTGGGAGCAGATGATAACTTTCTACCGTTACCCCAAAGAACATTGGGTGCACCTCCGCACCACCAATATCGTGGAATCGCCTCTAGCGGCGCTCAGGCAACGGACGGATGCTGCCAAGCGATTCAAGAAGGTGGAGCGGGCTACGGCCGTGATCTAGAAGATGCTCATGGTAGCTCAGAAGAAGTTCAGGAGGCTTAACGCACCTGAGTTGCTGGCGAAAGTCTACGCAGGAGTCCACTTCAAGGATGGGGTTGAGGTGAGGAGGGAGGAGGTCGCCGCCTGATGCAAATTTACACACCTCGTGACGGAACCTCCCGATAGTGCGTGAAGAGAGCCAAATGGGAGGGGCAATGCATGCATTGCTCCTACCTGGGAAAAGGGTGGTACCGCGGGAGCCTGCCTCTCGTCCCTTGCGGGACGGGAGGCGTTTTCATCTCCCGGAGATACGAAACGTGACGGACGCAGTGGACGCGATGAACGCAACTGGAGGGTAATGAAGCATGCGAAGCGCAGAGGTCCGAGAAAAGTTCCTTCAGTACTTTGAATCGCTAGGGGATGTCTGTGTACCCAGCTCCCCCCTCGTCCCGGAGGGAGATCCTACACTCTTGTTCACCAACGCAGGGATGGTGCAGCTCAAGAACACCTTTCTGGGAGTGGAGAAGCGTCCCTACGCCCGGGCTACGACTGCCCAAAAGGTGTATACGCGTCTCCGGAAAGCACAACGACCTGGAGAACGTCGGTCCTTCCCCCCGCCACCATACCTTCTTTGAAATGCTGGGCAACTTCTCCTTCGGGGACTACTTCAAGCGAGAGGCCATCCAGTATGCGCACACGTTCGTTACTAAAGTCCTGGGCATCCCCAACGATCGTCTAGTCTTCACTGTGTTCGAGGACGACGACGAAGCCTACAACGCCTGGCTGGAGATCCCCGGAGTCCGTCCAGAGCAGATCCTCCGCATGGGGGAGAAGACCAACTTCTGGATGATGGGCGATGTGGGGCCCTGCGGGCCGACCTCCGAGTTGCACTACGACTATGGCCCAGAATTTTGTACCTGTGGGGATCCTGGCTGCAGCGTCGCTCTGGACAACGACTGCCAGCGATGGCTGGAGATCTGGAACTTGGTGTTCATGCAGTACGACCAGCGTTCCGACGGCACCCGCATCCCCCTTCCCAAACCCGGCGTGGACACGGGGATGGGGCTGGAGCGCATCACATCTGTGCTGCAGGGTACGCGCAGCAACTATGACACAGATCTCTTCCTGCCGCTGATGGAGCGGGTCCAGCAACTCCTCGGGCACACAGAGGAAGAGAAGGCCCGCCATCTCGTCAGCTACCGGGTCATTGCCGACCATGGGAGGGCCGCGGCGTTCCTCATCGCCGACGGGGTGATCCCCGGAAACGAGGGGCGCAGCTACGTGCTGCGAATGATTATCCGCCGGGCCATCCGCTTTGGCCGCAAGGCTAGCTTTACCACCCCCTTCCTGGGGAAGATCGCGGATGTGGTGATCGATCGGATGGGCTCCTATTACCCGGAGCTACGCACAAACCGGGAGCTGATCTTGCGCATCCTTGCCCAGGAGGAGGAGCGCTTCCAAGAGACTCTCTCCGTTGGCCTTTCCAGGCTGGAGGAGGTTATCGAAGGTCTCACCAAGCGTGGGGAAAAGGTTTTGCCAGGGGAGGAGGCCTTCCGCCTCTGGGACACCTATGGGTTCCCCAGGGAGATGACCTTGGACATCGTCAGGGAGAGAGGGCTGGCCGTGGACTGGGCCGGCTTCGAAGCGGCGATGGAGGAGCAGCGGGCCAGGGCCAGAGCTGCGTGGGAGGCTCAGGTTGAACGAACTGTGCAAGATGTGTACCGCTGGGTTGCCCAGAGGGGCGTGCGGACGGAGTTCGTGGGATACGACCACCTCGCCTACCGCGGGAAGGTCTGCGCGATCATCTTTGAGAACCGGATTGTGGAGCAGGCAGAGGAGGGGATGGAGGTCGAGGTGGTCCTTGATCGCACCCCTTTCTATGCGAAGGCAGGCGGGCAGGTGGGGGGATCACGGACAGATCATCGGCCCAAATGGCGTCGCAGTGGTAACGGATGTCCAGCGGCCTGTCCCGGAGTTCAACGTCCACGTCGGAAGGGTTATCTCCGGGACGATCGCCGTCGGCGAGGAGGTGGAGGCAAGGGTAGATCCCCAGTTCCGCTGGGACGTCATGCGCAACCATACCGCCACGCACCTCCTCCACAAGGCGCTGCGGGAGATCCTGGGCGAGCACGCTCGACAGGCCGGCTCTCTGGTGGCTCCGGACCGCCTGCGCTTCGACTTCATCCACTTCGCTCCCCTGACCCTTGAGGAGATCCGGAAGATTGAGGGGCGAGTCAACGAAAAGATCCTGGAGAGCCTGCCGGTGACCGCCACCCTCATGCCCTACGATCGGGCGATCTCCCTGGGCGCGATGGCCCTGTTTGGCGAGAAGTACGGAGAAGTCGTGCGGGTGATCAGCATTGACGAGTACAGCCGGGAGCTGTGTGGGGCAACGCACCTCCGGAACACAAGCCAGATCGGCTTGCCGAAAATCACAGAGGAGGGGGCATCGACGCAGGCATCCGGCGCATTACCGCCGTGACCGGCCGCGGGGCGTACCAGTGGATGCTGGATCAGGAGAATGCGCGCCAGCAGATGGCCGAGGTCTTGAAGGTGATGCCCCACGAGGTGCCCGACCGGGTACAGAAGCTGGCCCAGCGCATCCGCGAGCTGGAGCGCGAGATGCACGTCCTTCAGGCCCAGACCCTCACAGATGTGAACCGGTTGGCCGCAGAGGCGAGGAGCATCGAAGGGATCAAAGTCCTCACTGCTCGCTTCGACCAGCTGAGGGAGGAGGCGCTGCGCGCCATTGGGGATCGCATCAAAGCCACGATTGGGTCAGGGGTTGTGATTCTTGGATCCGTCGTGGAGGGGAAGGGGCTCTTGATGGCCATGGCGACCAAGGATGTAACCGCCCGTGGCATCCACGCTGGCCGGCTTGTCAAGGAGATGGCCTCTTTCATCGACGGCACCGGGGTGGGCGCGCCGAACTTGGCCAAGCGGGCGGCAGATCCCTCGCATACCTGGATAAAGCCCTTGCCGCCGCAGAAAAGGCGGTCCGCCGCCAGTTAATGGAGAAGTTAAGAGTCAAGCGTTAGGAGACAAGAGTTGTAGGGGCGCAGCATGCTGCGCCCCTACACGTGATGAGGCACAATTGGACGCGAAGAGACGAAAGAGATAAAGGTTTGCGGATTCTCGGACTTGACGTCGGCACTCGGCGCATTGGGGTCGCCCTCAGCGATCCGCTCAGGGTCAGCGCCCAACCCCTGGAGGTGATCCAGAGGGGAGGGTGGGACCACGACCTCGCCAGGATCCTTGCCTTGGTCCGCGAGTGGGGGTCTCCCTAGTCGTCGTAGGGGATGCCGCGGTCCCTCAACGGGACTCTCGGCCCTCAGGCCGAGATGGTAGAGGAGTTTGTGGCGAAGCTTAAAGGTGCGATCGAGGTTCCTGTTGAGACCTGGGACGAGCGCCTCACCACCGTGGCCGCGGAGAGGGCGATGCTGGAAGGGAACGTCCGCCGGGCCAAGCGTCGCCAGCGCATTGACGCCGTCGCCGCAGCCCTCCTCCTGCAAACCTATCTCGACTACCGGCGGAGGGAACAGGCAGCCGGATCAATGTAGGGGCAGGTTTGAAACCTGCCCCTCAACTCCCATCCCCAGACGTACGGAAGATTTCCCTGTGAGGGAAGGAGGAGATTTCCTTTGCAAGGCGAATTAATACGTATTAATTATGGCAGCGAGGAAGAAGGTTGTGACCAGCCTGGACGTGGCACGCCTTGCGGGGGTCTCGCAAACAACCGTTTCCTTCGTACTCAACGGAGTAAAGTCCATCAAGATCTCCGAGGCAACAAAGCGCCGGGTACTTGAAGCGGCACGGGTGTTGGACTACCACCCCAACCGCCTTGCCAGCGGACTCCGGACGACACGGTCAACGACCATCGGCGTGATCTTCCCAAGCCTGGCCGTGGGGACCTTCTATGGCGACCTCTTTCAGGCATTCGAGGAAGTCTTGAGCAGTCGGGGGTACAGCCCGCTCGTCGTGATCAGCCATGGCAGTGGGACGAGGGAGCGCAACCTGCTGAATCTCCTCCTGGAACACCGGGTGGAGGGGATCGTGGTGATCCCTGCCCCGGACCAGGAGAATGTTCCCATCTACCGGCGTTTGGTAAAGGAGGTGCCTGTGGTATTTCTTGATCGCCGCCTGCTGGGGGTGCGCGCCGATTATGTGGCAGCCGATCATTATGCCAGTGGAGAGATAGCCGTTGCGCACCTCCTCAGCCTAGGGCATAGGCGCATGGTTTTCCTCAACGGACCGGAGTGGCCGTGCTCCTCCCTGGTGGAGCGGATCAGGGGATATAAGGCGGCGCTTCGGAAGGAGGGGATTTCCTTTC
>JAUQQG010000008.1:4477-5524 GCA_030550015.1 bacterium
GGAATGCGGGTACGAGGCCATGTGCAAGGTGCTCAAAGAGGATTTCGACGCTACGGCGATTGTGGCTGGGAATGACAAGCTGGCCATCGGTGCTCTCCGCGCCCTGAGAGAATCCGGCTTAGATGTCCCTGGGGATGTTTCCGTTATCGGGTACAGCAATGAATCCATGGCCAGCTTTGTTGTGCCACCGCTCACCACCGTTCGGCATCATTTTCAGAAGACCGGGCGATATGCTGCGGAACTCATCCTGGCAAGGGTTGCCGGTGATGGCCCTCCCAAACCTCAGGTTGTTCTGTTAAATCCCGAGCTGGTCGTTCGCCAGTCTACCGGCCCGGCCAGATAGACCGGAGGAGGTTCTCAATGCTGTCAACAAACCAAAAAGACAAACTTGTTCAAGCTGCCCTCTTGACCCTCTATGCCAACAGCGCCGATGGGTACACGAAACCTTCTCCGAGGCTCTACCCCCATCAATGGAACTGGGACAGCGCGTTCATCGCCCTTGGCTGGATGCACGTAGACTGGGATAGGGCAACCCAGGAGATTGAAAGCCTTCTGGCGGGACAGTGGGTAGACGGGATGATCCCCCATATACGCTACGACACCCGCGCACTGGATTGGTACTTTCCTGGGCCTGAGTTATGGCCAGGCACCCATCCTCGCCGACCCGGGGAGATCACCAGTGGCATCTCTCAGCCCCCCGTGCTCCCTACAGCAGCTTATCGTGTCGGGCTTCAGCAACCCGATGAGAAGAAACGGATAAGCTGGTGGCGGAAGATCTACCCCGCGCTCCGGGATTACCTGCTGTACTTCCCACAGCACCGGACCATTGAGGATTGCCCTCTCATCGCCGTCGTTCACCCGTGGGAGAGCGGCCTGGACAATAGCCCCCGCTGGGACTTTGCTCTAGCCCATGGCCTGCGTCCCCAGAAGGTGTATGCCCGGATCGATAATAAAGTCATCACCCCAGAACAGCGACCACTGGACCGAGACTACGACTTCTACCGCTACTTGGTGGAGGTCATATCCTCGCACGACTACCGGCTGGAA
>JAUQQG010000009.1 GCA_030550015.1 bacterium
CTTGACCCTACCCATGCGAACCACCTCCCATATGAGGATATAAAAAGTGCTAGAAGTTGGCAATACAAATTTTCTCACCTCCGGGTCTCGAGAGGCTGGCCCTGTGGAACGCAGACTGCCTGGCGGTGGTTCAAAGCCGGTATCCTCCCCGTTCCCGCACGCCAGTTCCCTACAGGAACCATCCTGGTAGAGGAGTCGAGAGGAGAAAGGCGCACGGTCCTGTACGCGCGGGTCTCCTCCACAGACCAGAAGGACGATCTGGAACGCCAGGTACGGCGCCTGAAAGAATGGGCACGCGGGCAGGGCTACGAGGGGTTCGAGGTGGTGGCCGAGGTCGGCTCCGGCATCCCTGAGCAGGCGCAAACGGCTGCTGCGACTGCTCAGGGATCCGGAGGCAGGACAGGTTGTAGTAGAGCACCGCGACTGCCCTGCCCGCTTCGGAGTTGATCACAAGCATTCCTGGCGCTCCAGGCGGCCCCGGTCCTCAGACAGGATATCCCGGGCGGTGGGGCCTGGCGGTGCGCCGCTTGTGGCCTGGTCCGCCAGCTGCAGCCAGCGATGCAGCCACACCTCGGGGTCCTCCTGCTCGTCCTGCTCTGCAAGCCACTGCTCGAATAGCTCGAGGACCACTTCCCGGACGGACTTGCCGAGTAGTGCGGTCCGGGCCTTTACTCTCCGGTACAACTCCTCAGGGATCTCGATGGTCGTTTTCATCATAAAAAGAGGGTTTATCTTCATGGCTATCACCTTCACTTTTCAAAAGCAAGCTAGACGATAATAAATGGGCGGGCCACCCAATCGGTGTAACCCGCCCATTCAACCATGAGCCTTCAACCATGCGAACAGCTCAGTCGCCGTGGACGACTAGACTGTCTCTGGCCTTATTAAGAACTTCCCGCTGGATTTCCTTCTCCAGGCGTTCGCGGAGGTTTCTGACCTCAGCTTCAAGCTCGGCAATGCGGGCCTCATACCGCAGGCGCTCGCGGCGGAGGTCTCTGACCTCAGCTTCAAGCTCGGCAATGCGGGCCTCATACCGCTGTATTTCCTTAGTCTGCTCTATGAACTTGCGAATCAGGATATTAATGCACTCGAGAAGCCGCCGCTTTACTTCTTCTTCCTTCATCTGCTCCCTCACGAGATCCTGGGATGAGCTGGTGGCATCGTCAAAGGGGAATTTGACATCGATTTCTAACGTATCTTCGCCCCAGACCGCGGGTGGGACGTACATGATGATGCGAACCTGCCCAGCGTCGCCGCAGTAACACCGCCGCCCACCTTGACTATCCCGTTCGTACTTTAGGACCACCTTCATGACTATCATCCCCCTTGTGGTTTCGGTTTCACCCATTTAAAAACACTAGTTGGCTCCCCAGGGGGAACTCCCCATGAGGGGGAGCCAACCACGCATGGGAAGGACTACCACACTGCCGTTACGACGAAGCCGCCGGCAGTGTTCTCGAGGCGGGGGGGGCATTCCCCCCTCCAATCAGAGAGGTACCCGACTGCTTCACTTCGATCCCCCTATTCTGTGTTCCACTTTTTAAAAAGCGAGCTTCTGCTCCCCAGGGGATCTCCTTCCCTGGGGGCAACCACTCCTCAGGGGGAAGCCCATGGGAGTCAACCAATCACGCATGGGAAGATATCACGTAATAGTTTCGACTCGAGAAGATCGCCCTCCTGCTTGTCAAATAAGGCATCTCCACGATGAGGTGAAGCGCATATGAAGTGGTATCGGTGGATTAAGGTTCGATCTTTCTCGATAAGACGCATGATCAAATGCTCGGTCAGCTCGACAGTTGTTGGTGCCTCCAATCTCACAGCCTTTCACTGGCCTACAGCAGGCTCGGGTACACATTACATGCCCTGAGGAAAAGATTGGATCCTTTATTAATCAGAGCAGTTAATGTTTGACGCTAAGCAGCATATCTAACATGGGATTCTTGGAAGTAACGTCGAACGAGAGAAGGAACCCGTTGCGTGCTGCGCATGTATTCCGCGCACATTGGCGAGCGTTCGTCTTCGCGTCCTGATTGATCGGCTCACCGGGATTCAACTCAGGACTGTAAGCAGGGAGGAAAAAGACGGAATGCGGTTCTGGTACTTTTCCAGCCACCTTCGCATCTTTTCCCGATCGATGCACTGGATGACGATCAACGATCAGAAAGACCTTGCGGTCCGAATGTCGAAGGAGTCTCCGCAGGAACTTCAGAAAGAGAGATGCGTTGAAACGCTCCTTCGTCGCCATGAACGGTCCGGCCCGGCAGAGGCCTCGGATACCTCGATCACAAGAAGGACATCCTCAGGACCAGGGTAGCCGGAAGCATAGAAGTCCGGACTAGGCCCCCACATCCCCTCGGGTCGCGGGTTCGAGTCTCTTAGTAACTGTAGTTTGGCAAATTTTTACCATGGGCGATGCAGGAAAAGTCAAAGGGCAGCATGAAACACACCACAAACGCCTGTCCGAACAGGCCCGTAAGCCTGAGCGTTCATGGAGGTGCCCATGCTGCCCACTATCCTGTTCACCTCGCCAACCATGAAATCCTTCTTGGAGGAGCTCAAGTTGCGCCTCAATAGACCGCAGCGGCGTACCCGCGGACCTAATCAGTGACGTCCAGCACCACACCTGTGACTGCGAGCAGCGCACCCAGGAAGGCCCTGAGGCCGACGGATTCCACCTCGTGGAACATGCGCAGGAACAGGGCTGCGAAGACGGGGGTCCGTGTTGCTAAGCGGCGTGACCCTTACACCTGTCCAAGGTCGGGAGTCTAGAAAGTTGGAGAGGAATCCTCCCGTGGTCACCAAGCCTCCGGCGATGAGCCAGGGCAGGCTTGACCGGTTCGTGCGGATTGCGGCTGCTCTCCACTGCAGCACGAGAAAGGGGATCAATACTCCCAGCGACCCGGCGACGGTGATGATGATCACCGTCAATGACATGATCCGTCCCCAACCCGATGTTTCCCTCTCCTGGCCCCCTTGCCCTGAACTCTTTCCGCTGGTAAGGCCTCTGCTGTCTGCTCCGCAGTAGCGAAATACGTTGCGCTGGCTTGAATGGTACTAATACTATGGTATATACTACACAAGGGACCACTTTGGAGTTCGAGTGGGACGAGGCCAATCTAAAACACATAGGCCGCCACAGGGTTACAGCCGAAGAGGTGGAGGAAGCGTTGACCGACCCGCGCCGTTTGGGGGCTCCGGCCTACGATGTGAGGGGAGAGACCCGCTGGGCACTCCTGGGGGCCACGGAGACAGGACGGGTACTATTTGTGGTCTACACAAGGCGGCGGGGGAAGATCCGTGTGGTAACCGCAAGGGATGCGACCTCGAAGGAGAAACGTCGCTACAGGAGGGGCTGAGCCGTGGCAAGGAAGAGGCTTAAGGAGATCAAGAGCCCAGAGGAGATCCCTGCTTTCCGGAGCGAGGCGGAGGAGGCGGAGTTCTGGGGTACCCATGGCCTGGGGGAGCCGTTCCTACAGCGCATGGGGCCGGTGCCCGAAGGGGAACTGCCCCCGGTGAGGCCGCGCACCCGACCGGTAGCCATTCGCTTCGACGAGGACCTGCTCCGGCGGCTTAAAGTCCTGGCGCGGAAAAAGGGGAAAGGCTACCAGACGCTCCTCAAGGAGTTCGTGCTGGAAAGGCTCTACGAAGAGGAGAAACGAGAAAGGATCCTGCGTTAAGCTCATGGGTACATCTGCCATAACTTTGCGAGCGGTCCACTCATTAGCTGGCTGATCACGATCCTGGCATTGGTGATTGAACGTCTCTACCGGCTGCGCCACTTGCACGGTGGAAAGCGTCCCGTGCGGTCGAGTAGCGATCTTGTGCGGCAGCTGTTGCTGAGTCGATCTAGCCCCGCGGCCTTTGATACCAGCTGAGCTTTCCCGAGCCTCACCCTTCTGACTTTCGCTGCCCGAGGCAGTGCGGTTTCCGCGTTCTTTCACACCTCCTGCTTCCGACCTTCTCCTTCCCCAAGCCCTTGTGAAAGGGTTCCTGGGGCGCAAATCGACCCAGGGAAAATAGACCCCCTCCAGTTCAGGTGCCCTGTCCAGGCGTAGAACCCTACCATTTGAGCCTTGGGGCCTCCCCGAATCACGCTATTCCGAAGTTGTTGATGGGGGCGGGGTGGAAACGTGGCCAGGTTGGTTGATCCTACTCTGACCGGCGGGCCACCCTGGTACCCGACAGCGACTTGGGGGAACAATTATGAGTTGATGCAGGTTTCCGGCCCTTTTTACCAAGAACCAAGTAAGGTGTATGCTGACGCTTTGAGCCAGGCACATGGAAGGTACTAAACAAAGCCGGTACTTTCAGAGATGACGGGAAAGGCGCGTCAGTCGGTCCACGCCATGGCCCAGAAGTTTTGCTCGTGGCGCAGTACTTGGCGAAAGGTCTGGTCGGCCTCAAGGCGCCAGGCTGGCAATGCGTCGGCCAGAGCCTCGTTCGCACAGGCCTCGAGACGGGCCACATAGTCCCGGAATCCGGGCTGGGTCCAGTGGCCATCGACCAAAACCATCCACTTCGTGCCCTTGCCCCTCTTGGTCTTGCCGACCTTGAGCCCCTTTTTTCGCCGGAGGAAAGCTGCCGTCGGCAAAACATTCATCCCAGCGGAGCTTCTGCTGGTCGTTAAGCTGGGCCAGGAAGGCCCGCCACAGCGTTAAGAACTCATTTCAAAAATCCATTGATATCATGAAAAACGCCGGGCCTCCGGAAGAGGTAGAATACCCTTAAAGTCCAGGGAAGGAGGCACAGGGTATGCCAGTAACTACAACGAGGACGGTTATTGGCATGGACATCGACAAGAAGTACTCCTGTTGCGAGGCCATCTCCGCAGATGCTGGAGAGGTCTTCAAAGAGGAAAGGCTCTATAACCAAAAAGAGGCATTCTATTTCTTTCTTGAGGATCTTCCAAGGCCTGTCCGGCTTGTCATGGAAGTCACAGGGAACTGGCAATACTTCTATGAATGCTGGGAGGACCTGGCAGGACGGTAAGGGTCCACCTGGAAGCATTCCCCTGGGTGCAGTAGCTGAGCTTAAATGCAGTACCTGCGTTGTGTGAGCGGGGGTTGGTTTCTGAATAGGATGAACGGGCTGGTAAGGAGGGAAATAGCCGGGTAAGTCGCGAAGAAATTACATATGCTAGCAAATGGTGGAGGCCTCCCCCAGGTCGAAAATCGGTCACAAAAGTCTGGATCCATTGAAAAAGCTGTATTTAAGCCCGGTTTGGGACCAGAAGGTCGGCGGTTCAAATCCGCCCGCCCCGACCACTGATTTCGCGATAGAGAGCAAGACCACCTCGGATACGATTAACTCGGGAGATGGGTGAACCGC
>JAUQQG010000103.1 GCA_030550015.1 bacterium
ATCTCTCTCCTCGAGGAGATTTTCGAAGGGGAGGCGGTCGATATCGACACAGACGGGGCGCTGGTGGTGCGTGTCGGGGGGAGTCTTCGCCGTGTGTTGGCGGGAGAGGTGAAGGTGGTCAGGGATGTCGCAGGAGAGCATCACGAGAGTCCCAGGGATTAAAGTCGGGCACGCCACGGACCTGGATGCCATCACTGGGTGTACCGTAATCCTATGTGAGGGCGGTGCAGTAGGGGGGGTGGAGGTAAGGGGCTCCGCTCCGGGGACTCGGGAGACCGATCTCCTTCGCCCCATGCAGCACGTCGAGCGTGTGCACGCGGTCCTTCTCACAGGAGGGAGTGCCTTCGGCCTTGCGGCCGCTGACGGGGTGATGCGGTATCTCGAGGAGAGAGGCATCGGGTACGATGTGGGAGTGACCAAGGTCCCTATCGTCCCCGCTGCGGTCTTGTTCGACCTACGCATTGGAGATTTCCGGATCCGCCCAAATGCGGAGATGGGCTACCAGGCCTGCCTCGAGGCTAGCGCCGGGCCCCCTGCGGAGGGCAGCGTCGGTGCAGGGACAGGGGCCACCGTAGGCAAGCTCCTGGGCATGGCAAGTGCCATGAAGGGAGGGATCGGCACATGGGCGCTCTCCCTCCCAGGCGGCGTTGTGGTGGGGGCCATTGTGGCAGTCAACGCCTTCGGGGATATCGTGGATGACCGGACGGGAAAGATCCTCGCCGGGGCCAGGGATCCGAGCACGGGGGCGTTCCTGGACACAGCCAAGGCCTTGTTCGCTCTCCCCCCGCCTGGCTTCCCGGACAACACCACGATTGGCGTCGTAGCCACGAACGCCCGCCTGACCAAGGAGCAGGCCAATAAGCTCGCCCAGCTCAGCCATAACGGCCTTGCCCGGACGGTTTCCCCTGCCCATACCATGGTCGACGGGGATACGATGTTCGTCCTGGCAACAGGCGAGGTGGAGGCCAATTTCTTTGCCGTGGGGGCTGCTGCTGTCGAGGTCGTGGCAACAGCGGTCAAGCGGGCAGTGTTGCAAGCCGAGGGGCTCGGGGGCATCCCGAGCATAAAGGACCTGCAGCCCTTGCCCTAAAAAGGGAGCCGTGCTACACTGGAGCGGGACCGGTATCCTCGTGTGGTGGAGGAACTGGACCCTGGTACGGACACAGGACATGCTGTCCGTCCGGTATCTGAATTCAGAACTGGAACGGAGGGATACGTATGCGGTCTCCTGTACACGCCCCCACCGCTTCCCGCGGTCTGATCCGCCTCACCACCCACGATGTGGTTATCACTGGGATGCTCGGTGCGCTTGCGATTGTCCTGGGGTCCATCCCAGGTCTAGGGTTCATTCCTGCTCCCACCCCTGCTGGCAGCGCAACGACCATGCACATCCCGGCGATCCTCGCGGGAATCCTAGAAGGACCGGTCGTGGGCGCATTTGTGGGGTTCATCTTCGGCTTCTTCAGCTTCACCAGGGCGACGCTGCCATTCTTCAAGAACCCCCTCATTGCCTTCGGTCCGCGGATCCTCATTGGCGTGCTGGCGTTCTACGCGTTCGTGCTCCTGCGGGGAAGGTATGCCCGCCTGCTTTCAGGGCTCGCCCTTGGTGCTGCCTTCTACACCATGCTCGGTCCAGGAGCTACGCGCTTCAACCAGGCATTTGCGGCAGGGAAGATCCAGGCAAGCTGGCTTGTGGGTCTCTTTCACAGCGTCACATCGTTCACGGCAGCGCAGCCGTGGCTTCCCATCGTGGTTGGCCTCGCGGTTGCCTATGGGGCTTATAGAATCCTGGGAGGGGAGAACGCGGCCCCGGCGGCGGGTGCTATCGTGGGCACCCTTACGAACACCGTGGGCGTGCTCGGGCTCATCAAGGTCTTCTTTGGATGGCCATGGGAAGCCGTCTTGCTCGTTGGGGTCACCCATGGCCTTCCTGAGGTCTTCCTGGCCGTCGTTGTGACCGTGCCCATGTATCGCGCGGTGCGCCACCTGCGAAGGACGGAAGGACGGTGAGGGAGTGAGGAACCCGCGATGCTCCTGACGATGGATGTCAACAACACCCATATCAAGATCGGGATCTACCGGGATACAGAGCTCCTGGTCAACTGGCGGATCTCCACGGACCCAGACAAGACCGCCGACGAATACGCTATGCTCCTCCGGAACCTGTTTGATTCCGCAGGGTTTACCTTCCCCCAGATCGATGCTGTGGCGATTTCTTGCGTTGTGCCTCCCCTCCTGGATACCATGGACCGTCTGTGCAAGAAATATTTCGGCTTAGCGCCGCTCCTCGTTGGACCAGGGATTCGCACGGGGATGCGGATCCTGTACGAAGATCCCAAGGCGGTGGGCGCGGACCGCATCGTGGGTGCTATTGCCGCGTACGAGAAGTACGGTGGCCCTGCGATTGTCGTGGACTTCGGGACCGCAACGACCTTTACCGCAGTTTCTGCGGCGGGGGACTTCCTCGGGGGAGCCATTGCGCCAGGAATTGGGATTTCCATGGAAGCCCTGGCTGAACATGCCGCGCAGCTTCGCAGGGTTGAGCTGGTCAAACCGAAACATTGCATTGCGAGGAACACGGTAACGGCCATGCAAGCCGGGATCATTTTTGGGTTCGTGGGTCTGGTCGAAGAGATCGTCCGTCGGATGAAGCGGGAACTCGGGGGTCAGGCCAAGGTGATCGCTACAGGGGGGTGGGCGGAGCTGGTCGTGGAGGAATGCCGGAGTATCGACCACCATGATCCCCTGCTCAACCTGGAGGGGTTACGGATTGTCTACGAGCGCAACCGAGATGCCGGTCTCTCCCTGGAGGTGCCTGGGCGCAGGGATCGGACCGAGGGATAGGGATGGAGGAGAAGCCTCTCAAGCGCATCGTCAGCGTCAGCCTGGGATCTCCCAAGCGCGATAAGCGCGTAGAGATTGAGATCCTCGGGGAGCGCTTCCAGATCGAGCGCATCGGGACTGGGGGAGACCTGGAGAAGGCGCGACAGCTCTTCGCCTCCTTGGACGGCAAAGTGACGGTCCTGTGTGTGGGCGGGACGGACCTCTGGCTGCGTGCCGGGAAGAGGCGTTATCCCATCCGGGACGCCTTTCGCATGGTACGCGACGTCCGACAGACGCCGCTCGTGGACGGCGGCGGGATCAAGACCTCCTGGGAGCGCCACCTGATCCTGGACTACCTCCCGCGCGTCCATGGGATCTCCTTCCGGGGTAAGCGCGTCCTCCTGGTGAGCTCTGTAGACCGTTACGGGATGGCGGAGGCGTTCGTCGAGGCAGGTGCTGACGTGATCTTCGGAGACTTCATCTTCGCTTTGGGCCTTCCCATCCCCCTGCGTACCCTCCGCTCAGTGCAGATCCTGGCCGCCCTCCTCCTTCCAATCCTCACGCGCCTTCCCTTCCGTATCCTCTACCCCACGGGGGAGCGGCAAGAGATCATCACGCCGAAGCATCATCGGTACTACCAGTGGGCTGAGGTCATCGCAGGCGACTTCCACTTGATCCGACGCTATATGCCCGAAGACCTCAGAGGAAAAGTGATTTTCACCAACACCGTCACGAGCGAGGATGTAGAGGAGCTCCGCAGGCGAGGGGTCCACCTCCTCATCACCTCGGCCCCAGAGATTGATGGCCGCTCTTTTGGGACCAACATCATCGAAGGGATTGTGGTCGCCCTGAGCGGCAAGGGACCTGAGGAGCTCACTCCTGGGGATTACTTGGAATGGCTTGGTAGGATCGGCTTCGCTCCCCGCGTGGAAGCACTCAATCCCGTCTAGTGTCTAGCCTGCCGTAGACCGAAGGACCCCGCCATATGGGAGATCCTTGATCCTTCGCAAGAATTCTGGGATAGAATACCCCCAGATTTATGAATTGAGGGTACACCGTGGCAGGAATTTCTATGTTCTTGAAGAATTCCTCCCGCCAGACGTCGTGTTTTTCAGAAAATTCCTCGATGGCAAGGGGGGTGTAACCACGCATGGATAGTGGGAAGAGAGCAACCTCAGTTGACTCCAAGGGGCAGGCTCCAGGAGAGGCAAACCAGAAGATCTCGCGGCGGGAGTTCCTCAAGCGGGCTGCAGTCACTACCGCAACCCTGTCGATGCCTTACTTCTTCGTGCGCAACTATGCCCTCGCCCAGCAGAGGACGTTGCGGATTATTACGTGGAGCCATTTCGTCCCGGCTTTCGATACATGGTTCGATCCCTTCGCAGAGAAGTGGGGGGAGAGCCGGGGTGTGAAGGTCACGGTGGATCACATCTCCTTCGCGGACATCGTCCCCCGTGCCAACGCCGAGGTGGCAGCCCAGAGCGGGCACGATCTGTTCTTCTTCCTCTCCCCACCCTCGGCGTTCGAGCCGCAGGTCCTGGACCTGACCGACATCAACCAGGAGGCCGAGAAAAGATACGGCCCCATGGTCCCACTCGTCCGCAAGAGCGTGTACAACCCCAACACGAAGAAGTACTTTGGGTTTTCAGACAACTGGGTTCCCGATCCCGGGGACTACCTGAAGAGTGTGTGGACGGCGGTGGGCTACCCCAACGGCCCGCAGACGTGGGACGATCTCCTCAAGGCTGGTCGGGAGATCAAGAAGAGGTTCCCCGAGATCCAGATTCCCATTGGTATCGGGTTCTCTCAGGATATCGACTCGAACATGGCCACTCGAGCGATCCTGTGGTCGTTCGGCGCTTCCATTCAGGACAAAGAGGAGAACGTGATCCTGAACTCTGAGGAGACCATCCGTGCGGTGGAGTTCGGTGTGCGCCTGTTCCGAGAGGTGATGAACCCAGCGGTGCTGAGCTGGAATGCCGCCTCCAACAACCAGGCGCTGAACGCCCGGCAGACCTCCTACATCCTCAACTCCATCTCCGCCTACCGAACGGCACAGGATAACAGGCTCCCCGTGGCCGATGACATTTTCTTCGTCCCAGCCCTGAAGGGGCCGAAGGCTCAGTGGGCCAGCGAGCACGTCATGGGGGTCTGGGTGATCTGGAAGTTCGCGAGGAGCCCGGACCTGGCCAAGGAGTTCCTCCTCTACCTCGTGGACAACTACCGCCTCGCAGTAATTGCCAGTAAGCTCTATAACTTCCCTTCGTTCATGGGATCGGTTGCCAGCAAGAGCGTGCCCGTGGCGGAGAAGCCGGCGGAAGGCCGAAAGTGGATCCGGGCTGCGGTCACCAAAGATCCCTTTAAGTCCAACCCCGTCGACAAGCTGAAGGTGCTCGCGGACGCCGAGCAGTGGTCCACCAACATCGGCTATCCTGGGCCGGCCAACCCCGCGGAAGGGGAGATCTTCGATACCTTCGTCATCCCTGACATGTTTGCGAAGGCAGCAACAGGCCGGCTGACGCCGAAGGAGGCTGTGGAGGAAGGCCACAGGCGCTGCAAGGAAATCTTCAACAAGTGGCGCCAGAGGGGCCTCGTCGGCGGGGGGCGAGACAGGCCGTAAAGGGGTGAGAAAGTGAAAAAGTGAGGGGGTGCGCCTCATGGGTGAGGAGGCCACCCCCTCCTGCAGAGGGGGTTCCTGAATCAAATGGGGTACGTGGAGACGAAGGCACTTGTGAAGCAGTTTGGAGAGGTTGAGGCAGTCAACGGGGTGGACCTCTCCGTGGAAGAAGGAGAGCTGCTTGTCCTCCTCGGTCCTTCTGGATGCGGCAAGACGACGCTGATGCGCCTCATCGCCGGGTTGGAGAAGCCCACCTCGGGGGAGATCTACATCGACGGAGAACGGATGGATCCAGATATCCCTCCGCGTGCCAGGGGCATCGCCATGGTCTTCCAGAGCTATGCCCTCTACCCACACAAGTCCGCGTTCGGCAACATCGCCTTCCCCTTGGAAGCGGTGCGGATGGCACGGTCTCAGATCCAAGAGAGGGTGGAGTGGGGCGCTCGGATGTTCGGGATCAATCACTTGCTCTCCCGGTTCCCCCGCCAGCTCTCGGGTGGCGAGCGGCAGCGCGTCGCCCTTGCTCGTGCCGTCGTCCGCAACCCCAAGGTCTTCCTCCTCGACGAACCCCTCTCCAACCTAGACGCCCAGCTCCGGGCCATCGCGCGCTACGAGCTAAAGCAGCTCCAGCGGCACATCGGCACAACCACTATCTACGTTACCCACGATCAGGTGGAAGCCATGGGTCTGGGGGATAGGATCGCGGTGATGAACAAGGGGAAGATCCGACAGATTGGCACCCCTCAGGAGGTCTACGATAACCCAGCGGATACCTTCGTGGCGACCTTCCTGGGTTCCCCGCCGATGAACCTCATCGAGCTGGACCACGACACGCTTTTGGGGTTCCGTCCGGAGAACTTCCTTCCCGGAGAGGTTTTCGGGCCAGGGGAGGATGTGGTGACCTTCCGGTTCCGTGTCCGCCAGATCGAGCACCTCGGTTCAGACCGCCTCCTGTACGGTTCCCTTGAGGAGCGCATGAGATCCGATCAGACCGTGATTGCCGCGATCCCGATCACCATTACAACTCCACTCACCGAGGGCGAGGTCTACGACTTCGCCGTCCGACGTACAGCGCTTCGCTACTTCGATCGGCATACGGGGTTGAGGCGAGAAGATGGCGCTTCCTGAGGGAGCACAGGAGACGATGACGGCAGCGCCGGTGCTGCGCCGGCGAACGGTAGCTGATCGGGAGGATCTTCTCGGGCGCATTCTCCTCACCCCTGCATTGCTCTACGTCCTCCTCCTCGTCGGGGTTCCCTTCGTCCTGGCTATCCTCCTGAGCTTCAGCAGGGCGACGAGTGGGTCCCTCGCGTTTTCATGGGCAGGGCTCCAGAACTTCGCCGCCGTGATCTCAGACCCTCAGTTCCGGCGGGCCCTCCAGAACACCGTCCTATTCACTGTCGTCTCCCAGGTCCTTGTCGTCGTGCTGGCGACATCAGCAGCCCTCGTCGTTGACGCGCTCCTCGTGGGGAAACGGGTCGTTCGCTTCTTGATCCTTCTCCCTTGGGCTGCACCGGTCTCCCTCGCGGCCATGGCGTGGACCTGGATCTTCGATTCCACCTTCAGCGTCGTGAACTGGACCCTGAAGGTTGCAGGACTTCTCAAAGGGTGGTTCTACTGGTTCGGAGACCCGACATTGGCCATGATTGCCATCATCACCGTGCATGTGTGGCGCATGTTCCCCTTTGCCACGGTGATCGTCCTGGCTGGGAGGACAGCCATCCCCCAAGATGTGAGCGAGCAGGCGATGATCGATGGGGCTGGGTTCTGGCGCAAGCTCTTCCAGGTCGAGCTTCCCCTCCTTCTGCCCATTGTCGCCGTGGCAGTGCTCTTCGGGATGGTTTTCACCTCCACCGACCTGAGCATCGTCTGGCTCCTCACCCGGGGAGGACCGTACAACAGCACACATGTCCTAGCCAGCTTGGCGTTCCAGCGGGGGATCCTTGGAGCGGACCTCGGGCAGGGAGCTGCCATCGCTCTCTTTCTCCTTCCCGTTCTGGTCATTGTGGCTGTGGCCATGTTGCGGCTTGCGCGAAGGGTGGAGGTGGGCGTATGAGGCTCAGGCGTCTTTCGCGGGTTGTGAAACAGGGAGCCCTCTACCTCTCCGCCCTCGCCTTCACGGTGTTCGCTGTCTTCCCCTTTTACTGGATGTTCCTCACGGCGTTTAAACAGAACCGCGACCTGTACGTAGGGGCCACCGATCTTCGACACATTCCCTGGATCTTCAACGACCCCCCGACCCTGGAACATGTGAAGCTCCTGTTTGGAGGGACACCCTACCTGACGTGGGTGGGGAACACTGTCTACATCGGCGCGCTCGTCGTCCTGATCACAGTCGTCTTCGCTGTTCCCGCCGGGTACAGCCTCGCTAGGCTGACAGGCGCATGGGGAGAGCGCATGGGCATTGGAATCTTCCTGACCTATCTTATTCCCCCGACGCTCCTGTTTATCCCCTTCTCCAGGGTGATCTCCGTGTTTGGGCTGCAGAACTCTCCCTGGGCCCTGGTGCTTGTCTACCCGACGTTCACGATCCCGTTCTGCACTTGGCTGATGATGGGCTTCTTCCGGTCGATCCCCAAGGATCTCGAGGAGCAGGCCATGATCGATGGGTATAGCCGTCTCTCCGTCATCCTCAAGGTGGTCTTCCCCCTAGCAATCTCGGGCATCCTCACCGTGGTCATCTTCGCGTTCACCCTGGTGATGCAGGAGTTCGTCTATGCCCTCACCTTCATCAGCTCGGTGGGGAGGATGACAGTGAGCCTGGGGGTTCCTGTCGCCCTTGTGCGGGGAGACGTGTTTTACTGGGGTTCACTCATGGCGGCCTGCCTCATTACCAGCGTCCCTATCGCCGTCGTCTACAACTTGTTCATTGACCGGTTCATCAGCGGTCTGACCGCAGGCGCGCTCAAAGGATAACCTCCTCCTCTCAGTTCCTCCTATGGGTTCTTTGCTTCCAATCGATTCAATAATTGAGGGAGAAGATGGGTCCTTGACCCGATGGCCCTAGGCTCTCTGGTAGGTTATGATGAGAGGTGGAGTCATGTCCATCCACGAGGTTCGCATCCACGGGCGAGGTGGGCAAGGGGCAGTAACGGCAGCCGAGCTTCTGGCCGTCGCTGCCTTCCAGGAAGGGTTTTGGGTGCAGGCGTTCCCAGCCTTCGGGGCGGAGCGCACAGGTGCACCAGTGGCAGCGTTCGCTCGTATCTCCCGGGAGCGGATCAAGCTCCGAAGTCAAGTCTATACCCCGGATGTGGTGCTTGTTCTGGACGATACCCTCCTCCACGCCGTGGATGTGATGAGTGGCTTGAAACCGGGAGGGGTAGTGATTGTCAACACCACTGGAACCCCAAGGGATCTTCCCCTCAGCGGGGATGCCTTGCTCTATTCCGTTCCTGCCAGCGAGATCGCAGAGGCCTTCCTTGGGAAGCCGATCCCCAACACCGCCATCCTCGGCGCCTACGCGGCGATCACAGGGAAGGTTAAACTCGAGAGCATTGTCGAAGCGGTGAAGCGCCGCTTCCCCGGAAAAGCGGGAGAACTGAACAGGCAGGCTGTGGAGGAAGCCTACAGGCGGGCAAGCGAGCTGGAAGGCTACCGCCTGCCTCCACGGGCAACGGATGAAGCACCTGCCCCGGTCCGTCCGGGCCCAGCGCTGGTCCTCACCGAAGCTCTCGTGGGTTCCCCTGCGACGAGCCTGGCCTACCCCACAGCAGGGTGGCGAACCCTTGTCCCTGTATTCGATGCAGGGAAGTGCACCGGTTGCATGCTCTGCATGGTCTACTGTCCAGATGGTGTTGTGAGCCAGGTCGGCCCGAGGGAGTTCGTGGCCGATCTGGACTTCTGCAAGGGGTGCGGGGTTTGCGCTGCGGTGTGCCCTTCGGACGCTATCGTCATGGTCCGAGAGACGCACCGGCAGAGGACCGCCGCCCGTTAGAGGGTTGCGATGTGGACGGTACTTGAGGGATCGGTAGCTATCGCAGAAGCGGTGCGACGTTGCCGCCCCCGCGTGATCTCTGCCTATCCCATCACCCCCCAGACGCACATCGTGGAGCACCTGGCGCGACTTGCCGCCGATGGGGAGCTGGATGCGGAGGTCGTGAACGTGGAGAGCGAACACTCTGCAGCGTCGGTGGTCCTCGGCGCCGTGGCCACGGGGGTACGGGCCTACACAGCCACGAGCAGTCAAGGGTTGCTCCTCATGGCCGAGGTCCTGTACAACATTGCAGGCCTCCGCCTTCCTGTGGTCCTGACGTGTGCCAACCGTGCCGTATCCAGCCCCATCAACATTTGGAACGATCACCAGGACGCGATGGCCGTCCGGGACAGTGGGTGGATCCAGCTCTTCGCCGAGGACAACCAGGAGGCCGTGGACTTGCACATCCAGGCGTATCGGATCGCCGAACTCACGAGACTACCTGTGATGGTGAATGTGGATGGCTTCGTGCTCACGCACGCCTACGAGCCCGTAGATCTCCCTGATCAAGAGGAGGTGGATGCCTTCCTACCTCCTTTTGAGCCCAAGGTGCGCTTGGACCCCGACCACCCTCTGACCCTCGGGATGCTCGCCGAACCTCACGTCTACATGGAGGCACGCTATGCCCTCAACGAGGCAGTACTGGGGAGCAAAGAGGTCATTCTCCAGGTCCAGAGGGAGTTCCAGGAGAGGTTTGGGCGTTCCAGCGGAGGTCTGATCTCTGTGGATGCTCCGGAAGATGCAGAGATCGTCTTCGTCGCCATGGGGTCCGTTCTTGGGACGATCCGGGAGGCTGCAGAGAGCCTACGCCATCGGGGGATCAGGGCCGGTGTCCTCAAGGTCACGTGCTTCCGCCCCTTCCCGGGCGAAGCGATCGCCTCGGCCCTGCGAGGGACGCCTCGGTTCATCGTCCTGGAGAAGGCCCTTTCCATGGGGAGCGGAGGGATCCTGGCGAACGAGATGAGAGCAGCATTCTACGAGAGGGATCGCCGGGCAGAGATCATAAGCGTCATCGCCGGCCTCGGGGGGAGGGACGTGACTGTGGCGCAGATCGAGGAGGTTGCGCAGGCGGTGTTGCAAGGGGAGCGCGGGCCGGTTTTCCTTGGCCTCGACCAGAGGTTGTTGGCGAGGGAAGGAACTTCTTGAGATGGTTCAAAGGGGGTCCTGCGAGCATCGCAGACATTTGCCAGGGCCCCTAAGGCGGTGAGGGTCGATGCCGGGCGAGAAGCTCAGGTTACGGGTGCTGACACCTGGGCACAGGGCTTGCCAGGGGTGCGGGCAGGCCCTCGGCGTACGGCTTGCCCTTGAGCGGGTGGAGGTTCCCTTCATCGTGGCCAACGCCACAGGGTGCCTGGAGGTTTTCAGTACCGCCTATCCCTACTCTTCCTGGGCGGTCCCATGGATCCATTCCTTGTTCGAGAACACCGCAGCTGTTGCCTCGGGGATTTCCGCAGCGCTCCGAGCCCTCGGGCGAGGGGAAGTGCGAGTGATCGCCCTGGGAGGGGATGGGGGGACCGCAGACATTGGGCTCCAGGCGCTCTCGGGGATGTTCGAGCGGGGCGACGATGTCCTGTACATCTGCTACGACAATGAGGCTTATATGAATACCGGCGTCCAGCGCAGCGGACTGACGCCCCCCTATGCTCGGACGACTACCTCCCCTGCCGGAAGGGTGAGGCTAGGGAACGTCCGCCCCAAGAAGGACATGCTCAGCATCGCCGTTGCCCATGGGGTGGGATACGCGGCCACCGCTTCGATTGGCTACCCCAAGGACCTGGAGCGTAAGGTGCAAAAGGCCATGGGGCGGAGGGGCCCGCGATACCTGCACATCCACGCCCCCTGTCCGTTGGGGTGGGGGTTTGAACCTGAGAAGACCGTGGAGATTGCTCAGCTCGCCGTGCAGACGGGCCTTTTCCCGCTCGTAGAGATCGAGGACGGCGTCGTCACTGGAGTGCGGAAGCTGCCCAAACGCCTGCCCGTGGAGGAGTACCTCAAACACCAGAGCCGCTTCGCCCACCTGTTCACAAGTGAGGAGGGGCGTAAAGCGATTGCGGAGATCCAGGCGATAGCGGACGCAAACGTCGCGCGGTACGGCTTATAGCGCCATCGGGCCGTCGCTTCTCTCCCGTCAAGACCTCCCAGGACTTCATTCTCCTTTCTCATGCTCTATCCGTTGCCAGGAGCCCTTGGGTGTGGAAAAGAAGGGCTGAGCTGGGTGGAGGATCGTTGCGAGGATCTCCAGGCCTGTGACGATGCGCGGGCCAGGCCTGTTGAAATAGGAAGAAGCATCGGTGGCGTAGACGCGCCCGTTGCGCACCGCTGGGAGATCCTCCCACCCCGGAAGGCGCTCCAGCGCGCCCAATTCACGCAACGCACGCTCTACGTGAAAGCCACAGGGCATGAGAACGATTACCTCGGGCCGGTAATCTATGACCATGTCCCAGTCGATGGGGAATGACGGCTTTCCGGCTCGGCCCAAGCCATCTCTCCCTCCGGCGAGTTCCACCATCTCCGGTACCCAGTGCCCTGCGATGAACACCGGGTCTAACCATTCGATGCAGGCCACGCGCGGCCGTTCCTTCCACTCCGCCCTACAGACGCGGTCGATGCGTCCCCGGAGCTCTGCCACCAGGCTCTCTGCAGGTCTCCTCCTCCCCGTGAGTTCCCCGACCAGGAGGATCGTCTGGAGGATCTCCTCCAGCGTGTTGGGCTCGAGGGAGACGATTCTTGGCTGGGCATCAAGGATCTTTGCTGCCTGGACGACTTCGGTGAAGGAGGGGGCGCAGACAGTGCAAAGCTCCTGGGTGAGGATCAGGTCAGGACGAAGCGCCTGGAGCAGTCCTGCATCGAGGTGGTAGACGCTCATTCCGCGATGAACCTGGTTGCGGATTGCAGCGTCGATCTGTTCGCTTGGCAGGGCGGGATCCACGACCGCCCCGCTGAGAACAGGTTTCCCCAAGATCTCCGGTGGGTAATCGCAGTCATGGGAGATGCCCACAAGGTCGTTGGCTAGACCCAGAGCGCAGACGATCTCCGTTGCACTGGGGAGCAGGGAAACGATGCGCATTGCGCTTCCTCCTCAGAATGGTCTCTTTTTTCCCAATATAGCGGCTCCACGAGGGAGTAGCCAGAGGCTCCTTGGTTCTTCCAGGGAAGGTGGGCAGAGGTTGATGTTGACGGAAGACAGTGGGCCCACTACAATGTCCCCAGGTGGGACCATGGCTCTTGTGCTGACATTTCCCTGTGGCCGGTGCGGCAAGCGGTACAGCGTCTACTATCCAAAAGCGCTCCTCTACGAGCTGAGTGGAACAGGGACAAAGGAGCAAGGGGAGCGCGAGGATGAAGCGGAGCTTCGTTCTGGGGCCATCGAGGCTGCCAGGAACCGGGCGATCGCTTCCGGAAACGTGTGGGTGAATGCGGCCGAGCAGCAGATGTTGACCTGTACCTGCGGGAAGGCGCTGGACTTGAATATCCTCCACCATCCCCGGATCCCCCAATCCCGCCCGTCCCCAGGCCGGAGGGAGGTTGGCCTGATTCCCTTCCCCGAGCCACCAAGCAAGACCTCCTGATCTGGGAGGAGACCCCCCGCCACCTGTGAGAGAGGGTGAAGTGCAGCCCCTCGCTTGACAAAGGAAAGTTTGCGATATACTATCTTTATAGTTTCTAGCGTGCGCCCTCAGGGGAGGTGAAATGGTGATTGCGATCACAGAGCGCGCTGCGAGGAAGATCCAGGAGATTCTCGCTGAACAACAAGAACAAGACCTCTGCCTTCGCCTGTACGTGGCCAAGGGGGGATGTGAGGGATTCACCTACGGGATGGCTTTTGATCGCGAGCGCCGGGAGGATGACCAGGTGATTGAGGCCAATGGCATCCGGGTCCTCGTGGACCCACTGACCCTTCACCTGCTCCGTGGAGCCCAGATCGACTATGTGCGCTCGATGATGGGGGAAGGGTTCACGGTCCGGAACCCCAACGCGGTCTCCACCTGCGGATGCGGGCACTCGTTTAAGGCCGTGGACGATCCAGGGGAGCCGGACCCCTGTGACCACCCACAATCTCTGGAATCGTGACCCTCTTGAGTGGTATATGGGGAGGGATGGTGTGATGTCCGAAGTTCAAGGGAGGTTCCAGATGGAGAGTACGGCTACGAATGGGGACCTGCGGGCGCGGGTTGAGGAGGTCTTGGAGCAGATCAGGCCTTACATCCAGGCAGACGGGGGAGACATCGAGCTCGTCGATATCGTCGAGGGAATCGTCCAGGTCCGGCTTGCAGGCGCCTGCGTAGGATGCATGTACTCTCTCCTGACCCTTCAGGCCGGTGTCGAGCGGATGCTGAAGGAGGCCGTGCCGGAGATCAAGGGGATCGAAGCGATTCCCTTTTAGGGGCTTTTTCCCATCCCTTACATTCCTTATCCTGCGCCCTCTCCCTCTGGAAGATCTTGTATCCTCATTCCGCCTCCTCTCCAATATCTTGATCTCCTCCCCTCCGTAGATTTTCCTCCAAGCCCAGAAGGAAGTAGAGGGGAGAACCACGAAAATTCAGATAGAACTTTGTCCGGCTAAACGCCGAGGAGATGAGGTGACCGAGATTGCGGAAACTCCGGCCGCAAGAGATTGATTATCTTTTGCGCCTCATGGCGATGGCCGATACCCCCCAGAACCTCGATGCCTTCCAGTACACGATCTTCCAGTTCGACGCCAAGGATTACAACAGCTTCATCGTGGAGTGCCCACCGGGGAGTATCCGATTCACCAACGTCCTTCGGGTCGCTGTATTCTGTGACAACTTGGGGGCCCTGGTCGAGGCAGGGGCCCTTCCTGAGGAGGCGGTTTTTGAGGTCTTTCCGGTCCCTTGGGCTAAGCTCGAGCCCATTGTAAAGGGCTTGCGCCAAGACTTCCACTGGCCTGACCTGTTCGACATGTTCGAGCGCCTTGGGCAGCGGTACCAGAAGTGGTTGGAAACGAAGTATAAGAAGCTCAAGATCGCAGAGATAAAACCTGAACTGGCGCCAGCTCCCACCCGCCCCCTCCCTTCAGCGAGGCCCGTGGCTGCAAGGCCGTCTGTGGTTCCAAGGCCTCAAGCAACGAAGCCCGTGAAGCCGGCCTCAGCTGCCCCTCCCAAGGAGGCCAAGAAACCTGCTCCACAGGCAGAGAAGGCTAAAAAGGAGTCTTCCAAGTCACCGGCTTCACCCAAAGCACCTGTCGGGGCAGGCACTGGAAAGCGGGAATAAAAGACCTCCGGCAAACCTCTTTCGACGTTCCCTCCTTCACAGGGCGATCTTGGATGGCTCAGAAGGGTGGGGAGGGGAGACCAGCTCGGGTTCCTTCTGTTCCCTCTCCAGCATCATCTCGATGAAGACATCCACGATCTCGGGATCGAACTGCCTGCCTTTTTCCTTTTGGAGCTCTTGGAGTGCTGCCTGTACGGGGAGCGCCTGTCGGTAGGGTCTGTGAGAGGTCATGGCATCGAACGCGTCTGCCACAGCGATGATCCTGGCCCCAAGTGGGATCTGCTTCCCAGAGAGCCCGAAAAGACCGCTTCCATCGTACCGCTCATGATGGTAGAGGATACACTCCTTCCCCTGCCTGTACTGGGGGAGCTTGCTCACGATGTTCGCCCCAAGGGTGGTGTGTCGGCGGATCTCCTCTAACTCGGAGGCGGTGAGGGTTTGGGGTTTCAGCAGGAGCCCGTCTGGGACGCCGATCTTTCCCAGATCATGAACCCTTGCGGCCAGGGCGATCGTATCCACCTCATCGGGAGGAAGACCCAGGCGCTCGGCTAGGGCCCTGGCGTGCTCCGCTACCCGGATGGAGTGCTGGTAGGTGTAAGGGTCACGCTGATCCACCGTATCTGCAAGGAGTTCCAGGGTCTCCCGGGTCTGGTTGCGAAGGAGGACGCTGGCTTGGTAGGACTGGTGGACAGCGATGAAGGGGATCACCAGCAGGGCGGCGGCGATCGGTGCATAGAGGTAGACGATTGCCAGGATAACGCCCAGGAAAGGACCTGAGACCTCTAAGATCCAGGTGCGCTTCCACAAGCTGATCCCCAGGGAGAGGGGGTTCCGGCCCTGGACGAGGCCAGAGAAGGTCACGGAGAGGGACCAGTTCGCCGCGACATAGATGGTTGCTGCCGCCACGAGGCGTGAGAGATCAAAAGGGGTGGCAAGGTGGAACTGCACAGAGTCGTGAAACCCGTGGTAGGCAAGGCCACTGAGCAAAGTCGCCAGAGAGTGCTGTGCCGTATTAAAGATGAGGATGTAAGGAGGCCACCTTGATGTGAACATCTGAATCCCATAGTACAACGCACACCCCATCGCGGCGATCAGAGCTGCAGTCAGTGGGTGGAAGAGCAGGATGGCCGCAAAGGTAACGATTTCGCTGACCTGTGCCCTGATCTTCTCCCCAAGACAGACGGGATAGAACCGCCCGAGGACAATGGCGGCGATGGCGAAGATCATTGGAGCGATCTGCCGGGCATTGGGAAGGATGAGTGCTGACTCGAGCCTACCGATCCCGGTGGCGACGGTAAGCGCGAGAGTCGTCCCGGAAACGATCCACAAGAACTTCCTCGCTTGAGGAGAGAGAGGCGAGGGATCCATACCTTCGCTCCCGTGAGATGAAGACTAGGCCATGCTCAGACCGACATCCGAGGGGGACGGCTCAGTTTTGGCCGGGTTTTTCGCATGCTGCGTCGTTATAGGGTGGATGGTTGCTTCCCACAGGATGGCCATTCTTGCAGCTGGAGCCGCCGTTCGCACCTGACGCTTTCGGGGGATCGTCCCCAGGGTAGAAGTCCACGCCTGACGCCGCTACCGCCACGGAGGCTAAGACCCCCGCCAGAAGTACAGCAAGGATTATAAGGGCGGCCAACCTTCTCATGAGATCTCCCTCCTTACTTTATTTTTAGGTCTCACCTCCGGGGCCTGGAGCGATCAGCAAGGACCTTGCAGCCGTGAGGAGGGTACCCTTCTCCAATACGACACACCCCCGGAAAATCCTTCTCTAATTGTAAGGTGAAGCCCTTCGGTGAGGCGGCAGGATTTCCCGCTCCCCCTCAGGAAGTAGGTAGACGCTTTCCCTGTGTCAGGGTGCAAGGTCTTTCACGATTTCGGCGGGGTGACTACTCCTATTGTGATGGAGGATCTCGATCGGCTGGCGAGCCTGCAGGAGCTGGATTCCAGGATCGACCACCTGGAGCAAGTCCGGCGTTCCCTCGATGATGGGACCTCCCTGAGGACCTCCCTGGACGAAGCAAAAACCAGGCTCGTGCAGATGCGGGAACAGCTCAGGGGGAAGCAGGCCCGCCTGCGGGCCCTTGAGCTCCAGCTCGAGTCCATTGTGCAAAAGCAAAAGAAGCTCGAGCAGGATCTCTACAGCGGTCGCATCACCAACCCAAAGGAACTCGCAGGCCTGCAGGGGGAAGTAGAAGCCTTGGGGCGGATGAAGGACCGCCTCGAGGACGAGATTCTTGTTCTGCTCGATGAGACGGAGGGATTCCTCCGGGATGTGGCCCAGCTCGAGGCCGAGGTAGCCCAGCGGGAGCGGGCCTTAGAGGAGTATCTTGAGGACTACCGGAGCCGCATCCGGGAGGTGGAAGGGAGTCTAGGTCTTCTTCGCCGGCGGCGGGAGGAGCTGATTTCCCAGATCGACCCGGAGCTCCTGGAGAAGTACGAGTACCTGCGGGAACGGAAAGGGGGAAAGGCGGTGGCATTCGTCGCGGGTGAGGTGTGTGGGGGTTGCAACGTCGCCCTCCCGGCGGGCATCCTCTCCAAGGTCCGGGAGAAAGAGACCCTCGTGACCTGCGAGGAGTGTGGCCGCATCCTCTATTTAAAGATGGGGTAGGCGGAGGGCCATCACGAGGGCGGTAGTGGGGCAGGCGGAGGTGAATTCGACAGAGGCTTGGATTGCGGGAGGTACCTCCGCGCGGTCAATGGGTTGGAAGCCGAATCGGGAGAAGAACTCCCCTGCTGTCTCGGTCAGAAGGTATATCTCCCTTACGCCATGCTGACGTGCTCGCGTGAGGGCTGCGTGCGTCAGGAGGGTCCCCAGGCCTTTCCCCCGAAGCGGCGGATCTACGGCGACAGACCGCAAGAGTGCTGCTGAGCCATACAGCTCCAGGGCCGCGCTCCCTACCACGCTTCCTCCTGCACGGGCCACGAGCGTCGTGCTGAGGTGCTCGACCAGACCGTCTTTCGGGAGTCCGCTCCGCTCGAGCAAAGCAAAGAGGGCAGCAAGATCTTCGTTCTTCGCAGGCTCGATGGCAACGTGCATTTCGCTTCTCAGGCCCCTCGCAGGAAATCCCTAAAAAATCCATGGTGGGCGGGCAGGATTTGAACCTGCGACCCCCACTGCGTCAGAGTGGTGCTCTCCCCCTGAGCTACTCGCCCACCTTCCTCACCTAGATGATAGGGCCCTTCCGGAGACCCGTCAACTGCAATTCGTTCAGAGGATCTTGCTGAGGAAGAGCTTGGTGCGTTCCTCTTTAGGGTTAGAGAAGATTTCCTCCGGGGTCCCCTCCTCAATGATCCTCCCCTCGTCCATGAAGATGACCCGGTCCCCCGCCTCCCGGGCGAATCCCATTTCGTGCGTGACGACGAGCATTGTCATCCCCTCTCGCGCGAGCTGCTCCATCACGTCCAGGACCTCCTTGATCATCTCTGGGTCGAGGGCGGAGGTGGGCTCATCGAACATCATGACCTTGGGATTCATGGCCAGTGCCCGGGCGATGGCCACACGCTGCTGCTGGCCACCGGAGAGCTGGTTAGGGTAGCTGTGGGCCTTCTCCTTGAGGCCCACGCGCTCCAAGAGGCTGAGGGCGAGGGCCTCTGCTTCCTCCCTGGGCATCTTCTTGACGACGATCGGGGCGAGGGTGATGTTCTGGAGGGCTGTGAGGTGGGGGAAGAGGTTGAACTGCTGGAAGACCATTCCCACCTCCTGGCGGATCTTGAACAGGTTGGTCCCGGGCTTTGTGACCTCCATGTTGTCCACGATGATCCGGCCGCGATCCACGGGCTCGAGGCCGTTGATGCAGCGCAGGAGGGTACTCTTCCCGGACCCGCTTGGTCCGATGATTACCACAACCTCCTGCTTCCGCACAGAGAAGGTCACGCCCTGGAGGGCTTTGACATGGCCGCCGAAGGTCTTGTGGACGTCGTACACCTGGACAATGGGAGCTTCATCCATCTGGTTATTGCTTGCCACCTGAGGTGTACCGTTCAAGGATCCGCACCCCCAAAGATCCCAGCAGGGTCATCATCAGGTAAAGGAGCGCGACCATATTATACGTCTCGAAGGCCCGGAATGTCCTAGCGGTGAGGAGGCGCCCGGAATGGGTGAGCTCCGAGACGGCAATGGCCGAGGCCAAGGAAGAATCCTTGAGCATGGCGATGAAGTCATTCCCCAGGGGTGGGAGGATCACACGGATCGCCTGGGGAAGGATGACGTAGCGCATTGCCTGTCCATAGGTCATCCCCAGAGAGAGGGCGGCCTCCATCTGCCCCCGCGGAATCGATTCGATTCCAGCCCGGTAGATTTCGGCGAGGTAGGCTCCGTAGCCGATCCCAAGGCCGAGAGTAGCCCTCGCCATGTCGTTCCGGATCCCCAGCGCTGGGGCAACCACGAAGGCGATGTAGATGAGTTGCACCAGCAAGGGGATCCCCCGGATCACCTCTACGTAGAGGGTCCCGAGGGTGTAGAACACAGGGCGCTTGGAAACTCTGGCCAGGCCAGCGATGAGGCCAAGAACCAAGGCGATGGCATAGGCGCTCACGGAGAGCTGGAGGGTTCGCACGACGCCCCGGGCGAGAAAGCGGAGGGTCTCCTGGTAGACGGCGGACGTGGCGATGGTGTAGGTTACCACCAGCCCTGCCATAAGTAAGATCAGCGCCCACCAGGGGACTCTCTCGAGGGGGAGGGGAACTACCCTCCCCCTCGGCCTCTCCAGGCGGATCGCACCTTTTGTCAGCGTCTCTCGTTCAGCCTCGACCAAGCTCTCTCCCTCCACCCTCCTGGGAGGAGAGAAGATGTAATGGGACCCAAGCGGAGTCGGAGGAACCTTACTGCTGTCCAGGTTTGAACTCTACGAACCACTTCTGGTACAGGCGATCCAGCGTCCCGTCCTCCTTCATCTGCTTGAGTGCCGCGTTGAAGGCCTCGAGCAGCTCCGTGTTGCCCTTCTGGACGACGATGCCCAGGGCCTCGCTCGTGAAGGGTTCGCCGGCGATCTTGAGCTTGCCAGGGTTAGCTGCCTTGAACCCATCAGCGGCAGGACTGTCGATGATCACGGCGTCTACGTCCTTGTTGATGAGTGCGGCAACGGCGAGGTCAAAGGTGTCGTAGCGCTTCACCGCCCCCACCTTGCCTTCCTTCTGGAGCGCTGTGGCGGTCTCGTCGTTGGTGGTGCCCGTCTGGACGGCTACGGTCATGCCTTTCAGATCCTCGAGCCCCTTGATGCGCTCCTCGTCCGCACGCACAAGGACGACCTGGCCGTAGCGCAGGTAGGGATCGGAGAAATCCATGGTTTTCTTCCTCTCCTCGGTGATGGTGACCCCAGAGACGACGGCGTCAAACTGGCCCTGCTGGAGTGCGACGAAGATCCCATCCCATGCCGTGGGGACGAAGGTCGCCTTGCAGTTGACACGCTTGCAGATTTCATTCATCATGTCCACATCGAACCCAACGATGTTCTTGTTCTTGTCCACAAACTCAAAGGGCGGGTAGGTGGTATCGCTGGCGATCCTGAGTTCCCTCCCGCCAAGATCGGGAAGCTTGGCTGCTTCTGGAGCGGGCGCAGCAGGCTGCTGGGCCTGCTGGCGAGCGCACCCGGCCAGGGCCAGGGCGAAGATCACGATCAACCCAATGAGCCATCGTGTACGCATTCGCCTCCCTCCTTCGCGCTGGTGAGCA
This sequence comes from bacterium, assembly GCA_030550015.1. Lineage (GTDB taxonomy): Bacteria > Sysuimicrobiota > Sysuimicrobiia > Sysuimicrobiales > Thermofontiviventaceae > Thermofontivivens > Thermofontivivens primus. The sequence goes on from JAUQQG010000103.1 coordinate 20,320, forward strand.
TCGAAGTACCCAGCAGGAATCTTGCGAGTATCCTGTGGATCTCTAGAACACTTCTCCTGTGACCGAAGATTCTCCTTTTCCCGGCTTCCCCTCGTGCAAGCAGGGGACGCGTCCGCGACAGCGAACACAAAGAGGGGATCGAGGTGGGAGCCTTGGGAGGACTTGGCCGGTACATTGCCGCGCGTCTTGTGATGACAATCCCCATGCTTCTTATCCTCCTCACGGTGGTCTTCCTCATCCTGCGGGTGATGCCAGGGGACCCTTGCCTTGCCATGCTCGGAGGTCGGAACGTGGGCCCTGAGGTGATCGCTCGCTGCCGCCAGGAGCTCGGGGTGGACCGCCCCATCGTGGTCCAGTACCTCCACTACCTCTTGGGCATCGCCCGTGGCGACTTTGGCATTTCCATCCGCACGGGACGGCCTGTCCTGGAGGAGCTGTTCCAAGCTTTCCCCGCCACCTTTGAGCTGGCCGCCTCTGGAATGTTCGTCGCCGTGTTCATTGGGCTTGTGAGCGGGGTCATCGCCGCAGTGCGCCACGACACCAGCATCGACCATGGGGTGCGGGTCCTGAACATCGCTTCCTTCTCCATGCCCGTCTTCTGGATCGGGCTCATGTTCCTGATGGTGTTCGCCGTCCGGCTTGGCATCTTCCCAGTGGGGGGCCGGCTCGACCCTGTCGCTGCAGCCTTGTTCGAGCCGATCACCAACTTCTACCTCCTCGATACCCTCCTACGCCGCGATTTCGGCCTCTTCCTCGATGCCCTCCGGCACCTCTTCCTTCCTGCCCTCACGCTGGGTCTTGTGGTGTCGGGTTTCATTGGCCGCATGACACGCTCCAGTATGCTGGAGGTCCTAGATAAAGAGTACGTGACTGTCGCCCGCGCGAAAGGACTGGTCGAGCGGGTGGTGGTCTTGCGCCATGCCCTGAAGAACGCCCTCATCCCCATTGTGACGGTCATCGGCCTGGAGTTCGCCCTGCTCATGGGAGGAGCCATCCTGACGGAGACCGTGTATTCCTGGCCAGGGATCGCCCGCTTCCTCCTTGTGAGCATCGATGCCAGGGACTTCCAGGCCATCCAGGGGACGGTTGTATTCATTGCGATCTTCATCTCGATGGTGAACCTTCTTGTGGATATCGCCTATGCGCGGCTCGATCCGCGGATCCGGTACTGATGGGCCCTAGCAGAATCGTTCGGCGGGATTTCCTCCGCCCGGTTTCTATTGGTGAGTGCAGTGGCTGAGGTTGCGCGATTCGTTACAGAGCCAGAGGCGCGTGCCCGCCCATCCTTCCTGGGGGTGGTCCGGAGGCATTCCATCCTCCTTATAGGGACTGTGATCGTAGGGATCGTAGTAACGGTTACGATCCTCGCTCCGCTATTGGCTCCCTACGATCCTACGGTACAGTCTCCTGGGGGGCGTCTTGCGCCCCCGAGCGCAGCCCATCTCATGGGGACCGATCAGCTCCACCGGGATGTTCTGAGCCGGGTTCTCTATGGAGGCCGACTGCCCCTCCTCGTGGCCGCAGTCTCTGTGGCGATCTCCTTTTCCCTGGGGACGAGCCTGGGGTGGATCTCGGGGTACTTCGGAGGGCGGCTGGACCGGGGGCTCTCCGTCTTGATGGATGCGATCTACTCTTTCCCAAGCCTCATCCTGGCCATTGCCATCGTCGCCATGTTAGGCCCGGGGCTTTTGAATATGATCGGAGCCATTGCCTTCGTGTACATCCCTACCTACTTCCGGGTTGCCCGGGCCCAGGTGCTGACGTTGAAGGAGCAAGAGTTTGTGGAGGCGGCGCGGGCTATGGGAGGGACCCATTGGCGGATCCTTCTCCGACACATCGCCCCGAACACCCTTCCTGCTGTGATGACGGTGCCCTCGTTCACCATCGCCGACGCTATCCTTACCGAGGCTGCGCTCTCCTTCCTGGGGTTCGGTCTCCCGCCGCCCACCCCAGATTGGGGATTTGATATCCAAAACGGGCAGAAGTTCCTGCAGGCGGGCTACTGGTGGCTCATTACCTTTCCGGGGTTGATGATCATCCTGGTTTCCGTGGCGTTCGGGATGATTGGGGAGGGGGTAAACGACCTCCTCAATCCCAGGAGGCGTCGGAGGATCTAGTGGCGAAGTGCAAAGATTGCAGTGTGTGGTTTTATCCTGAAGGGAGGTGAAAGGGAATGTCGCGTCGCGTTGGGGTTGTCGCATGTGCGGTCCTCACCCTTGCCCTTCTCCTTTCCCCTGGGGCGGTTGCCCAGCGGGAGAAAGGGACACTGGTGATTGGGACGACCGACAGGATCACCGAGCTCTCCCCGGAGAACTCCTACGACTACTGGACGTGGCATGTGTTTCAACAGACCGCCGAGGCGCTTGTGACCTTCAAGCCAGGGACAACGGAGATCGGCCCCTCCCTGGCGACGAGCTGGACCATCTCCCCCGACGGGAAGGTATACACCTTCAAGCTCCGCAAGGGGGTCACGTTCACCGACGGCACGCCGTTTGATGCTGCGGCCGTCAAGTGGTCGATTGAGCGCGCCTTGCGGCTCAACGGCCCTGAAGGCGGCGTAGCCCTCATCATGAACATTGGGAAGATCGACGTGGTGGACGACTTTACCGTGCGCTTCACCCTCAAGCAGCCGGACGCCACGTTCCTTGCCCGGATGTCCGACCCCATCGCTCCTGCGATGATCTTCAGCCCCAAGTCCACGCCGGCGAACGAGTTCGCCAAGGGGAGGTACGCGGGGACCGGTCCTTACCGCCTCGTCCAGTACATCCCCGAGCAGCGAACAGTGTACGAAGCCTACAAGGGCTACTGGGGACCCCAGCCGAAGAGTCCGCGCGTGATCACCGTCTTCTTCGCGGACGCCTCCGCCTTGGCCGCAGCCGTGGAGGCAGGACAGGTGGACGTGGGGTACAGGACCTTTAACCCCGAGGACATCGTCCGTCTGTCCAAGAACCCCAACCTGCAGGTCCTGCGAGGACCGAGCATGTCCGTGCGGTATATTGTGTTCAACGTGACAGCCAAGCCCTTTGACAACCCGAAGGTCCGCCGGGCAATCGCCTACGCTGTGGATCGTGAGCGGATCGTGCGGGACGTCTTCGCGGGCTTGAACTCCCCGCTCTATAGCATGGTCCCGCCAGGGTTGTGGAGCCATGTCCCGGCTTTCCCGAAGCGGAACCTGGACCAGGCGCGTGCCCTGCTGCGTGAGGCTGGCTACTCCACGACGAAGAAGCTGGCGATCACCCTCTGGTACACCCCGCTGCACTACGGGACCACGGAGGCAGATGTGGCGGCTGTGGTGAAGTCAAGCCTCGAGCAGACAGGGATGATGAGCGTGGACGTTAAGTCCTTGGAGTGGGGTGCCTATGTCAAGGCCATGTCCAAGGGCGAGTTCGGGATCTTCTTCCTGGGATGGTATCCTGACTTCGTGGACCCCGACAACTTCCTCGCTCCCTGGCTGACGGAGTCCCCGGAGGGGCTAGGCACTTTCCTGAACAAGGCCACAAACCCTGCGGACAAGCAGGCGTACTCCAGGTTCCAGAAGCTCCTCACCGATGCGAAGCTGACCGCGGAGAAGTCCAAGCGACAGACCCTCTACCAGGAGGCTCAGCGCCTGCTGGCGGAGACGGCGATCCTCGTGCCCCTGTGGAAGAACGACCAGCAGGCAGTGGCCATTGCCCAGAAGAACGTGAAGGGGATCGTGCTCGATCCCACCATGAACTTCCGCACCTGGCTCATCTACAAGGAGTAATCCTCGAGGAGACGGTGCAAAGTCCCCCGGCAGAAGTCTCAGACTTTTGCCGGGGGACTTCTATGTGTTCTCCAGCAGGGCCTTTGTGGCGTTGAGCGTGAGGATGCTGAGAGTTCCTCCCGCCAGGAGGATGACGCCCAGGCCGGTAAGGAGGAGCACCCCTAGGAGAAGGGAGGCGACCACCATCAACCCAGCGGAGAAGCCCGCATTCTTGATCACAAGGACTGCCGCAGTGCGGAATCCCTCCATGACCCCCACGCGTCGGATGAGGACGAGGGGCATCGCATAGAGCTGGATCAACCCCCACAGGACCAGGACATAGAGCCAGAGGAGGCCAAAGACGACTCCCAGCGTCAGCCCTGGGATGAACGGGAGGAGAGGGGATGTGAGGACCCCTGCAGGGGAGGTCACGTAGAAGCGGAAGTTGGCCATCGTCAGGAGAATTGCGAGCGCGTTCAGGAGAAAGAAAAGCAGGCCTTGGATCAGATGTTGCCGAAGCCCCCTCCACAGCCTAGCCTGCCGTCCTTCCAGCACGTCCAGCGAGGATTCCCAGGCGGCCATCAGGACCGGACCGAGGAGGAGCCATCCTGCAAGAAAGAAAAGAGGTCCAAGGGGACGCGGGAGGAACGGGCCCGCCGCGATCGAGAGGAACGGCGCGGAGGTAAAGAGGCTGATCAGCACAACCTCACGGGGGTGAGAAAGGATCTCCCTGGTAGATGCGCGGAGGACCATTCCGAGGAGCTCCATTGCCCTTCGCGAGTTACCTCTTCCCCATCGCCTCAGGATTCACAGGGTGGGGAGGTACCCTTCCCTCCAGGACGCTCAGGAGATTCTCTACTGCTAGGAGGGCCATCTTCGTCCGGGTTGCAATGCTGGCGCTTGCAATATGCGGTGCCACGACCACGTTATCGAGCTGCAGGAGGGGGTGATCGGGAGGGACCGGCTCGGTCTCGAACACATCGATACCTGCCGCCCAGATCCGCCGCTCGCGCAGGGCATGGGCGAGGGCGATGGTATCGACAATTGGGCCCCTGGCCGTGTTGATGAGGATGGCCGTTGGTTTCATGAGATTGAGCTCCTTCGCGCCGATGAGGTGGCGGGTCTCCGGGGTCAGGGGTGTGTGGATGCTGACAAAGTCCGATTCTCGGAGAAGCGTGGGAAGGTCGGTGAACTCCAGGCCAAGCTCTCTTTCCAGGTCCTCCCTGCGGACCACGTCGTAGTAGAGCACCCGCATATTGAATCCTTTTGCCCGGCGGGCCACGGCGCTTCCAATCCGTCCTAGACCGACAAGACCGAGCGTTGCCCCATATACGTCCTGCCCAAGGAACAGCATCGGCTCCCAGCTCTTCCACTTTCCCTCGCGGGTGAACCGATCTGCCTCCACGACCCGTCTGGCTGCGGCAAGGATGAGGGCGAAGGTAAAGTCGGCCACAGTTTCTGTGAGGACGCCAGGGGTGTGGGTCACCACGATCCCCCTGGCGGTGGCTGCGGGGATGTCGATGTTGTCATACCCGACGGCGTAATTGCTGATGACACGGAGCTTCGGGGCCGCGTCCATGACCTCGGCATCGATGGGATCTGTGACCAGGGAGATGAGTCCCTCTGCATCGGCGACCTCTCGCTTGATGACTTCCTTGGGAGGAGGGACTGCATCTTCCCCCCACACTGTGACCTGGGTGCGTTGGTACAAGAGATCCATCGCTTCCCCGGGGAGCCGGCGCGTCACATAGACTTTTGGTTTGCTCACAATTCCACCTCCTTCATCAACAGGCAGGTTTCCACGGTGCTTGCCCCGCAGTGGTCATCCTGGAAGGGTGCCTTCGTGCAATCTTTGGGAAGTTTGCTGGGGTATTGAATACGTCTCTGCAAGAGGAATCTCCTTTCTTCAAACACAAGTTCAGGCTCGACAGGACACGAGGAGCATGGTACGGTGGAAACAAGCAAGACTGTTGCCTCTGGGATCAAGCACGCGCGAAGGAGGTGGAGGAGATGGCTGTCACCGCGTGCGTCCTCATCAAGGCCGACCTTGGGAAGGCAAGAGAGGTCACTTCCGCCGTGAGAGGGATCGCTGGGGTGAAGGAGGCCTATGCTGTGACCGGACCGTATGACGTGATTGCCCTCGTGGAGGCGGCAGATGTGAAGTCGTTGGGAGACCTTGTTCTTTCCAAGATCCAGGCAACCTCGGGCGTGAAGGATACCCTGACATGTATCTCTGTCGAGTGAAGGGAAATTTGACAGGGCTAAGAGAAGGTCTTACAATCTACCACAAGAGGCGATGATGAGGACGAGTAGGCTCTTCCCCCGCTCCCAGAGAGGGAGCACGGAAGCTGGAAGTGCTCCTGTGTCGGGCGGGCCGAAAACCCCCTCGGAGCCAAGGCTCGAAGGGCGATTGCCTGTGTAGGGCCTTTCGGGTAAGCCCGTTAGCGCGAAAGAGTGCCAGGGCCTCTCCTTTGCGAAGCGAGAGATGGTCCCTGGAAGAAGGGTGGAACCGCGGGCTCCCCGTCCCTTTGGGCGGGGAGCCATTCTGTTGAAGCGGCCTTAAGCGCCCGGCAAAAGTCTTTTGGCTTTCTCCGAGGTTCTGTGGAGCGCTCTCGTCACGAGATGGCAGGTGGGCTCAGTTGCTGGTTGAGGCTTCAAGACCAAGGATCATCGGAAAGGAGAGAGGTGAAGCGCATGAGCCGGATACGGATTCACCTCCCTGATGGCCGAATCGTTGAGTACCCGGCAGGCATCTCCCTCGCCGAGGTCGCTGCCGATCTCGGTTTGGATGCCCTCGCCGCCAAGATGGACGGCAAGCAGGTGGACCTGAGCACCCGGGTGGAAAGGGACTGCCAGGTAGAGTTTCTGGATTTCAGCCACCCCGAAGGCCGTTCGATCTACTGGCACAGCTCGACGCACCTGATGGCCCAGGCGGTGAAAGAGCTCTTCCCGGAGGCAAAGCTGGCTATTGGTCCGCCCATCGAGGATGGCTTCTACTACGACTTCGACATTGGGCGTCCGTTTGAGCCGCAAGATCTGGAACGCATTGAAGCGCGCATGCGCGAACTGGCACAGAAGGACCAGGTTATCGAGCGGGTGGAGATCCCGCGGGAGGAGGCCTACCAGCTCCTCGCCAGCCAGGGGGAGAAGTACAAGCTGGAGCTCCTGGCGGAGATCCCCGATGAGAAAGTGAGCTTCTACCGCCAGGACGGGTTCATCGATATGTGCCGGGGCCCGCATATCCCCCGGACGGGTCTGATCAAAGCCATCAAGCTCCTCTCCACCTCCGGGGCCTACTGGCGTGGGGACGAGCGGCGAGAGATGCTCCAACGCATCTACGGGATCACCTTCCCAACCCAGGAGGAGCTCGACCTCTTCCTCCAGCGGCTGGAGGAGGCCAAGAAGCGGGATCACCGCCGGTTGGGGAGGGAGCTCGATCTTTTCAGCATCCATGAGGAGGTCGGCCCGGGCCTGGTCCTGTGGCATCCGAAAGGCGCGCTCGTGCGGCGGATCATCGAAGCGTTCATCTCCGAAGAGCTAGAGCGCCGTGGCTACCAGTTCGTGTACACCCCGCACGTGGCCAGGGTACGTCTGTGGGAGATCAGTGGGCACATGAGCTGGTACCGGGAGAATATGTACAGCGGCATGGAGGTAGATGAGCAGGAGTACCTGGTCAAGCCCATGAACTGTCCCTTCCACATCATGATCTATCGTTCCCAGACGCGCAGCTACCGGGACCTCCCCATGCGCCTGGCCGAGTTCGGCACGGTCTACAGGTACGAGCGCCCAGGCGTGCTCCACGGCCTGCTCCGTGTCCGCGGCCTCACGCAGGATGACGCCCACATCTTCTGCCGCCCTGACCAGATCGAGGAGGAGGTTTCCTCCCTCATCGACTTGGCGTTCTTCATCCTGGGGGCGTTTGGGTTCCGGGACTACCACATCGACCTCTCGGTCCGAGATCCCGAGGAGATGGAGAGATTCGCCGGGAGTCCTCAGATCTGGGATATGGCGGAGCGCGCGCTGGAGGAGGTGCTCAGGGCCCGTGGCCTCGCCTATCAGCGGGCGGTAGGAGAGGCGAACTTCTACGGTCCCAAGATCGACATCCACCTCCGCGATGCCATTGGCAGGATGTGGCAGATGACCACCATCCAACTGGACTTCAACCTGCCCGAGCGGTTCGACTTAACCTACATGGGCGCTGACGGACGGGAGCACCGGCCGGTGATGATCCACCGGGCTATTGTAGGGTCGCTGGAGCGGTTCCTAGGGATCCTCATTGAGCATTACGCCGGTGCTTTCCCAACTTGGCTCGCGCCTGAGCAGGTCCGCGTCCTCCCCATTACAGACCGTCACCTGGACTACGCCCGCCAGGTGCTCTCCCGGCTGCAGCGGGAGGGGCTGCGGGCCACGGTGGACGAGACAAGCGAACGAATCAGCTATAAGGTGCGCCAAGCCCAGATCGAACGAATCCCTTACATGCTCGTGGTCGGGGACCGGGAGCAACAGCAGGGGCAGGTCGCCGTGCGAAGCAGGAGCGAAGGGGACCTCGGCCCAATGGACCTTGGGGTATTCCTTGCCCGGATCAAGGAGGAGATCGAGAAGAGAGTGTAGGGCAAAGCAGCACCGCCACTATGCTGGACAAGAGCCAGCGAAAGCAGTAAAGTAGGAGGTGTGCAAAGATCACGTAACTCTTCGATTTTTCTTAGCTTGCTCGAGAGCCTGTTGAACCGGCCGCTGGTGGTGGTGACGATCGGCGTAGCGGTTGGGATTGCGCTGGGGGAGCGGGTCGGCCCGCTCCCCTTTGTTGTGGTAGCCGGGTGCACCTCCCTCCTTGTGGCAGTCCTTTTGCACGAGGATCATTCCCTCGCTGCAGTGGTCTTTCTGGCGCTTGCCGCATGCAGTGCCGGCATTCTCCTCTACCGCTTGGCTACCTTTCCTCCCGGGCCTGACCACATCGCCTCGTTCGCCTCCCAGCGTGTCCTCCTTCGGGGGATCATTGACGAGGTCGATGCCAGGGAAGGGCGGGTCCGCTTAGTCCTGGAAGCCCGCAGTCTCGTCTCAGGGATGGCCGCCCGTCCCGTGCACGGCCGGATTCTCGTCTCCCTCCATGGTGCGCCAGCTCTCTCCTATGGGGACCTGGTAGAAGTGAGGGGGAGGATCCGCAGGCCTCCCGATGCCGGGAACCCAGGAGAGTTCTCCTATCGGAAGTACCTAGCCCGCAGGGGCATCCTCGCCATTCTTTCTGTACGCAGGGGGGAGGAAGTCCGGGTTCTCCGTCACGGACACGGCAAACTTCTAGGAGCTGTCCGGGCTGGAATCCGAGAGAAGTTCTCCAGGGGACTGGCGAAGGGGATGCCTCCTCCCTACGGAGAGGTCCTCTCCGCTCTGACCTTTGGCACAACTCCTCCAAAGCAGGTTGCGGAGATGTTTGCCAGGGCAGGCGTCGTCCACCTTCTCGTGGTCTCGGGCTTCCATGTAGGCCTCGTAGCAGGAACGGTTCTGACCCTCCTCCGCCTGGTGCGCCTCCCCCAGTGGGTAGGGGTTCCGGCGGCGGCAGCAGTGGTGAGCGCATTCGCGTTCGTGGTTGGTCCCCACCCGTCGGTTGTGCGGGCGACAGTCATGGTCCTCTTGGCGCTCGCTGGATTGTTGCTGGAAAGGGAGAAGGATGTGTGGACGGCCCTTGCCTTCTCCGGGCTCGTGATCCTCCTGGTTCATCCGCTTGCCTTGTTTACCTCCAGCCTGCAGCTCTCCTTCGCCGCGACCGCGGGGATCCTCTACATTGCAAGGGATCTGGTGAGGCACCTTCCACTCCCCAGGCTGGTGGGAACCTTGATCGGGGTGAGCCTAGCGGCCCAGCTGGCCACGGCTCCCCTTGTGGCAACGACCTTCGGTCGCATCTCCCTCGTCGCCCCCCTGGCCAACCTGGTGGCAGTGCCTCTCTCTGTGCTCATCGTGCCCCTGGGCCTCCTAGCGGCCGTGGTTGGCTTATTCGCAGATCCAGTGGCCGCAGCGCTCCTAGGCTTCCTCCGTCCCTTGGTCCAACTCCTCCTGGGCGCTGTCGGGTGGTTCGCTTCCCTTCCCTCCGCGAGCGTGGAGGTTCCTCCCCCAGGTGCGTGGATCACCGGAGGGATGTACGCTGCGGGTTGCTTGGTCGTGGAGATGGCTAGGCGGCGTGTGCGACCCACAACACGCCAGGTTGCCATGGCCTGCATTACCCTCAGTGCCGTGGTGATCTGGGTCCAGGTTGCAGGCGAGATCGCCTCAAGACGTCTCACCATCATCGTCATGGACGTAGGGCAGGGAGACGCCATTGTGATCCGTTCCCCTTCAGGGAAGGTTGCTCTCATCGACGCGGGAGGGGCGGTAGAGGGATATGCACAAGAAATTGACGTGGGGGAGGAGCGGGTTGTCCCCTTTCTCCGCCGCCTGCGCGTCCGGCGCATCGATCTCCTTGTCCTGAGCCATCCCCACGAGGACCATGTGGGAGGTGTTCCTGCAGTGCTGCGCTCCTTCCCCGTGGGCGTCGTCTGGGATAGTGGGTTCGAACACCAGAACCCTTCTTACCCCATTGTGCTGCGCATGATCCGCGCTAGTCATATTCCCTACTACTTGGCGCGGCGAGGGGACGCCTTTGATCTTGGGGCGGGCGTGAGGGTCATCGTTCTCTCCCCTACGCGGCTGGACGTGGGTACAGGCTCGGATATCAACAACAACTCCCTCGTCCTGAAGCTCGTCTATGGCCGGGTGAGCGTTCTTCTCCCAGGAGACATCGAATCCTCAGCAGAAGACCTACTCCTCGGGCTGGGCGAAGGTCTGCGGAGCACGGCTCTCAAAGTCGCCCATCACGGGAGCGAGACCTCTTCCACCTGGACCTTCCTCAGGGCGGTGCGTCCTGAGGTGGCCGTGATCTCTGTGGGGGAGGGGAACCCCTTTGGTCACCCTGATGCGAGAACCCTGAAGGCGCTTGCAGGGATAGGCGCGAGGATCTACCGCACCGATCTCCACGGGGCTGTCACCTTGATCTCCGATGGGAGGAAGCTGTGGGTCAATACCTTCCGCCCTCCGAGACCATAAACACGGAAAGAGGAAAACAAAGGGAGCGCAGGAAATCTCCCTCATCGGGCGTGCTGAGCGCCGGAGAATCCCTATGACGAAAAAAGAAGGAACGCAAGGACGTACCATCTACCTCCTCCTGGGGGAAGAGGATCTCCTGCTAGAGGAAAAACTTGTGGAGATCCTCCAACGCCTTGTCCCTCCTGGGGAAAGGTCGTGGAACCTGGATGTCCTCTATGCAGACGAGACCCCTGTGGAGGAGATCATCAACCGGATGGACACGCTCCCATTCTTGGGGGGAGAGCGGGTGGTTGTTGTGAAGCGCTTGGAAGCTCTCAGCGCCCGGGAGCAAGAGCGCCTGGCCAGCTATCTGGAAGAAAGGGAGCCTCCCTCCGCCCTCGTCATGGTTGCGAGTACGCTGGATAAGCGTCGGCGCCTGTACCAGGTCGCCAAACGCGCGGGGGAGGTGATGGAGTTCCCTCGCCTGCCGGCGCGGGCGCTCCTTTCCCATGTCAAGAAGCGGGTGGAAAGAGAAGGGAAGCGCATCTCGGATGCGGTTGCCATGACCCTCATCGCTCTTGTAGGCAACAGCCTCCGGGACCTGGTCTCGGAGGTTGCGAAGCTCGTGGCCTACGTCGGGGATCGCAAGGTGATCACTGTACAGGACATCCAGGAAGTCTGCACCCGGGGACATGAGGTAACGATCTTCCAGCTCGTCGACGCTATTGGCGACCGACAGCTCGGCCCGGCCCTAGGCCTGCTCCGGGAAGTGCTCCAGGGTGGGGAGCCGCCCCTCCTGATCCTGTTCATGATCGCCCGGCAGTTCCGGCTCATCCTCCAGGCAAAGGCCCTCCTTGAGCGCGGCCTTCCTAGCTCGCGTCTTCACGCCGAGTTGGGCGTCCCCCCCTTCCTAGCCCAGCGCCTCGCCGAACAATCCCGCAAGTTTTCCCTTCGGGAGGTGCAGGGTGCCCTCTCCCGGCTGCTGCAGGCGGATGTGGCCATCAAGTCCGGGACCCAGCCTCCGGACCTCGCCTTGGAGCTCGCTGTGGTAGACCTCTGCGGTTAAGGACACGCCGCCGCGCCCTTCTATTCCAGGGAGGCATTGCCCCTTCTAGGCATCGTAATACAAATAGAACTCCGAAGGGTGGGGCCGGAGACGGATATAATCGATCTCCTTGCGGCGTTTGTAAGCGATCCACGTCTCGATCAGGTCCTCCGTGAACACCCCTCCACGGAGGAGGAACGCGTGGTCCTCCTCCAGGGCGCGCAACGACTCCTCAAGGGAGCCGGGGACCTGCCTGATCTTCTTTGCTTCCTGGGGAGGTAGTTCGTAGAGATCCACGTCCATGGGCGGACCAGGGTCGATCTTGCGGAGGATCCCGTCGATCCCTGCCATGAGCATGGCTGCAAAGGCAAGGTAGGGGTTGGCGCTTGGGTCTGGTGGCCGGTACTCAATCCGCTTCGCTTTGGGGTTGGTGGAGTAGACGGGGATGCGGATGGCTGCGCTGCGGTTGCGCTGGGAGTAGACGAGGTTTACCGGAGCCTCGTAGCCAGGTACGAGACGCCGATAGGAGTTGGTGGTTGGAGCGCAGAAGGCCAGCAATGCCGGTGAGTGGGCAAGGAGACCTCCAATATAGTACATGGCAATCTCACTCAGTTGCGCGTATCCCTTCGGGTCAAAGAAAAGGTTCACGTCCTCCTTCCACAGGCTTTGGTGGGTGTGCATCCCTGAACCATTGTCCCCGAACAGAGGCTTGGGCATGAAGGTTGCCGTCTTCAGGTGCTCGCGGGCAAAGGTCCTCACCAGGTATTTGTAGAACTGGAGGCGATCTCCCATCTCTGTGAGGGTGTTGAAGCGCAGGTCGATCTCGCACTGGCCCGCCGTGGCCACCTCGTGGTGGTGGACCTCTACCTCAAGCCCTGCCTGGCGCATCTTCCGGATGAGCTGGGAGCGGAACTCTTGGAGGCTGTCCGTAGGGGGGACGGGGAAGTATCCCTCCTTGTACCGTGGCTTGTACCCAAGGTTTGGCCGTTCTTCCCGGCCGGTGTTCCAAGCACCCTCTGCGGAGTCCACGAAGTAGTAGCCCGAATGGACATTTTGGTCGAACCGCACGTCGTCGAAGACGAAGAACTCCGCCTCAGGTCCCCAGTAGCTCGTGGTGGCGATCCCCGTGGAGAGGAGGAACCCCTCAGCCTTCTGGGCGACCGCCCGCGGGTCCCGGGAGTAGCGCTCACGGGTGACCGGGTCATAAACGTCACAGATCAGGACCAACGTGGGGGTCTTGCACATGGGGTCTACTCTCGCGGTGCGGGGGTCAGGGATCAGGACCATGTCGCTCTCGTGGATCTCCTGGAACCCTCGGATACTGCTTCCATCGAAGCCGATGCCCTCGCGGAAGAGGTCCTTCGAGAGCTCCTCCACAGGGATGGAGAAGTGCTGCCAGCCACCCAAGAGATCGGTGAACCGGAGATCCACGATTTCGATTCCCCGCTCCTCGCAAAGCTCGATGACCGCCTCGGGCGTTGCCGCCTGGCGTTCACGAATGCGGTCTCTGGTCACTGCCATGGTCTTTCCTCCTTACTCCTTTGTGGATGGGACGGCCGCTGTATGCGGGACATCGCTGGGTTGGCCTTTCTCCCCGGATACGCGAGGAATGCGTTCCAGAAGCTTTTCGAACTTGACCCCGCTGAGGGACTCGAGGAGGACAGGGAGCTGGGCCACCACCTGGGCGATGTCCCCTGTGATTTTCGTAATGCCTGTTCCGCCCCCGTCGGTGTTTACGACAACGATCTTTTCCGTCTTGGAGAGAGGCTCGGAGACAGCCCTGGCGAGCTGCGGGAGGATATTGATCACGAGCTCGGTAATCGCCGCCTCGTTGTACCGCGTCCAGGATTCTGCCTTTTTCAGCATCGCCTCGGCTTCGGCCGTTCCCTTCATCTTGATGATCTCGGCCTCCGCCAACCCCGTCGCCTTAATCTCCTCGGCTTTCCCAATCGCTTCGGCCTCGCGGCGGTAGCGCTCTGCCTCGGCTAAGACCTCGATGCGCTGGCGCTCTGCCTGGGCGGGTTTGAGGACCGTGGCCATGAGCTCCTTTTCCTTGCGGGCGATCTCCCGCTCCTCCAGTTCGATCGCCTTCTCCTTCTCCACGATGCTGACCTGGATCTCTTCGGCTTTGACCTGTTGGCCGATGCGGTACCTGTGGAGCTCGTAGGCCAGGTCCGCTTCTGCGCGCTTAGCCTTGATCTCCGCCTCGTACGTTGCCTTGTGGACCTCCATCGTCCTGCGGGCTTCCTCGATCTTTGTCTCCGCCTCAAACCGCGCCTGCTGGGCTTCCTTCTCCGCTTCGGCCTCGGCTTTAATGGCGTCGCGCTTGACCTGGGCGATGCGCGGGCGGGCAAGGGCCTCCAGGTACCCCTGACTGTCGAAGACATTGCGGATGGTCAGGGAGATGATCTCCAACCCCATCTTGTTCAGGTCTTCAGAAGCAGCCTCGCGTACCCGCCGCGCCAGCTCCTGGCGACCGCGGTAGATCTCCTCCACGGTCATCGTCCCCAGAACGGCCCGCATGTGTCCCTCGAGCGTCTGCAGGACTGTCTTCATGACATCTTCGCGGGACCGCGAAAGGAACTGCTCCGCAGCGACCGTGATGGACTCCTCATCTCCCTTGACCTTCACCTGGGCGACGCCATCAACGGTGATGGGGACGGCGTTTACCGTGTAGACCTCAGGGGTTCGCACCTCGAGGGTCATCAGCTCCAGGGACATGTGCTGGACCTTCTCCTTGATGGGCCAGACGAATGTTCCTCCACCGCGCACCAGCCGGTATCCTACGACGCGCCTTTTTCCATCCGGTCCCACCACCACCCTCCGGCGGCCGGAGATGATCAGGACCTCGTTGGGTCCGACCTTTGTGTAGCGCGCGGCCCACGTGATGATCCCCGCGATCAGGAGGATTCCAGTGATGATTCCCATCCAAACTCCCACCATGGGCGTGTCACCTCCTACGCTGTTCTGCTTGGAGCTCTTTCACCAGGTTGCGCAATGACAGGTGGGGCAAGCCACCCGTCCATCCCCCATTTCCTCTCCTGATCTGTGAAGGCGGTGAGCCCAAGGGAGGATCCAAAGACAGGCGAGGTTCCCCGCTTCCTCCGGAGCTCCATGCCGAGGCGGACGCACAGTTCCCATGGGTCGAAGGAGGCATACAGACAATTCCCTCGGCCTGGAGCCCGGCAAAAGAAGAACCCCTCCCACTGCAAGATGGAAAGCCACCTTTCCCCCCCGCCGGAGGGTGTGCTTTGTTCATGTGAGAGAGCGAATTCGGTAGGGCGGAGGGATGACTGGAGGGCCTCCCACGTTGGTTCTGAGAGATTGGTGATGGCCAGGGCACAGGGCCCAGAGATGTGGCCTTTCTGGGAAAGCTCCTCTCCGATCAGCCGCCACAGATGCAGGAGGGCTTCTGGACCGCCTTCGCACTCCCATGCGGATTCGATACGATCTTTCGCGAAGAGGTGAGAACCAAGGTGGAACACGGGGATCCATGTTCCTTCGCCCTCGAAGACGGCGGTGGGCCGGTGGATACGCAGGTCGAACGGGGAGAGCTTCGCTACGGTGAGATGGTCGAGATTGGCCCCATTGGTGAGGGCTAGGTAGTGGCGGAATTTCTCCCGCAAGCCGCCCAGCGTGTCGTCGGCAATGCGCGGCCCTGCAGGGATCACTGCCAGGAGGCTCCCGTTCTCTTGGAAGACGGGAATCGAACCGCCCTTTGGAGGGACAAGCCAGAAGGCAGGGAGGCGGGTCCGGAGAAGCTCCCCTAGGGTCTGAGCGAGGAGGTCCTGGAGTGTCTGGAGGTTTCCAGCCCGCACCCATCTCCCGGCTACTTCCACTTCGTAGATCTCCTTGAGGAGGAGATCATCTGGGGAAGGGGAAGGGCGCCAGTACACAGGGATCCTAGCCTCCCCCTTTCCCAGGAGTCCTTCCAGCTGTATCACAAAGAAGTACCGTGGTTCGTCCGCAGCCCTATGGAGGGAGAAGGCACGGTTGCGTACGAGCTTGACCTCAGGTATCCCTGCCCATGGAGCCTGCATTCCACCGTTCCGGTGCAGAGCTCGCGCAGGAGCTGGGGGATTCTTCTCCTGCTGCTCTGTTCCCACAGGTTCCGCTGATTCCTCCAGGGTTCTCAAGCGATTGCGATGGATGAACCGGCTCGGCAGGACGAGCCACAAAGTCATGAGCACCACGAACGCCGTGATGCCAAGCCATGCTTCAAAGAGCATCTCTCTCACCTCACTTTCCTGTCGCCATCGGAAAGGCCGGGATGTACCCCTCGGGGTAGCACTCGGTCCCGTGCTCAGGGAGATCGAGGCCGGCAAGCTCTTCCTCTCGAGAGGCCCGGAGCCCCATGGTCTTCTTGAGTATCCAGAACATCAGGAACCCCGTCGCCAGGGACCACGCAGTAACCGTCGTTATGGCAATGAGCTGAGCTACAAGCTGCCCCCACTGCCCGGCAACGAGGCCTGCGACATTCCCATAGGTGCCGTCGGCAAAGATCCCAACCGCGAGCATCCCCCAGAGCCCACCGCCGGCGTGGACAGCGATGGCGCCCACGGGGTCGTCCACGTGCAGGATGCGCTCCACGAACGTCAAGGTCCCCATCATCACGAACGCGGCCACGACCCCGATGATCACCGCAGCCCAAGGGGAGACGTAGGCGCACGGTGCGGTGATCCCCACAAGCCCGGCCAGCGCGCCGTTGCAAGCGAGACCAATGTCCGCCTTCCCGGTACGGACGAGGCTATAGTAGATCGCCGCGACAGCGCCCGCTGCCCCTGCCAGGAGCGTGTTCACCGCGATCACCGAGATGCGCAAGTCTGTGGCCGCCAGGGTACTTCCCGGGTTGAACCCGAACCAGCCGAAGAACAGGATGAAGGCCCCTGTCACGACGTAGACCATGTTATGGCCGGGGATCTGGTTGGGTGTGCCGTCGGGGTTGAACTTGCCAATACGCGGTCCTACCATGGCGGCGCCGGTGAGGGCAACCAAGCCACCCACCGCATGCACCACACTGGAGCCCGCAAAATCTCTCGCTCCAGCGCCAAACGGCAAGTTCGCCAGCCACCCACCGCCCCAGATCCAGTGCCCGTAGATGGGATAGATCAAGGCCCCGATGAGGAAGCTATAGGCCAGGTAGGCAGTGATCTTCATGCGCTCCGCAACTGCTCCTGCGACGATGGTAGCGGCCGTGGCGGCAAAGACCATCTGGAAGAACCAAAACAGGAGCGTGCGCACATCGTACGAAGGTCCGCTGAGGAAGAACCCAGACCAGCCCAAGAGGGAATTCCCTTGCTCGAGCCCTGGTGCTAGCTTTGAGCCGCCGAACATGAGGGCAAAGCCGAACGCCCAGAACGAGAGGGTCGCCATGCAAAAGTCCATGAAGCTCTTGGTGAGGTAGTTCACCGTGTTCTTGGAACGGATGAGGCCTGCGCCCAGCAGCGCAAACCCCGCCTGCATGAAGAACACCAGGAAGGCTGCCACAAGTGTCCAGGTAAAGTTCACAGGAGCATTGGGGTCGGAGCGCAGGGCCTCCGTTCCCGTGGGATCTCCTGCGAGAGCCGGCAGAGCTACCGAAAGAACAAGAGCCAACACTCCGATCAGCCTTTGCATCGCTCCACCTCTCCTTGCTGTCCTCCAGGCTTTCCCGTAAAGGCCCATTGATGGTTTTGGCAAGGGGGCCGGATTGCTTCACCAAAAAGAGAACGGCGCCCTCCCCACCTCCCGGTAGGTGAAGGCGCCGTTGCCTTCTCCATGCACAGCTTCGTGCTTGTTCTTCCTTATAGCATAGAGATCAACAGGATGTCAAGCGAAAATTTTTCAGTTTTGTCCTTTTCTATTTTCCTCTTCTATTTTCCTCGCGCGGAAGGGCGGAATCCGCTAGGAACGGGCGGTATCGGTTGGTGATGGGGAGCCGCCGATCCTTCCCCAACGCCCTGGGGGTAATCTTGATGCCCGGGGGAGCCTGCCTCCGCTTGTACTCATTCCGGTCCACCATTGCCGTGACCTTCGCCACAACATCCGGATCGAATCCAGCGGCGACGATCTCCTCAGGAGGCTTGTCCTCCTCCACATAGGCTTTTAACAGGGGGTCGAGGATCTCGTAAGGGGGGAGTGTCTCTTGGTCCACCTGTCCTGGCCTGAGTTCAGCGGTGGGAGGACGCTCTAGAACTCCCTCGGGGATCACCGGATCCCGCTCGTTCCGGTGCCTGGCCAGGGCATACACAAGGGTTTTGGGAACATCCTTGAGGACCGCGAACCCTCCCGCCATGTCCCCGTAGAGGGTTGCGTAGCCTGTGCTCATCTCGCTCTTGTTCCCGGTGGCCAGGACGAGCCAGCCGAACTTGTTTGAGAGCGCCATCAGGAGCGTCCCCCGGATACGCGCCTGGATGTTCTCCTCGGTCACATCCCGGGGGAGGCCGGAGAAGGGCTCCTCCAGGACCTGGAGGAACGCTTGGAAGATGGGGCCGATGGGAAGGAGGAGGAAACGGATGCCCAGGCGGCGGGCTAGCTCCTGGGCGTACCGCGCGCTCTCCTGAGAAGTGTACGGTGAGGGCATGAATACCCCCACAACGTTCTCGGGCCCTAGTGCATCCGCGGCGATGACTGCAGTGAGGGAGGAGTCGATGCCCCCGCTGAGCCCTACCACCACCGTGGTGAAACCGTTCTTCCTGACGTAGTCTGAGGTTCCCAGGACGAGGGCCCTGTATACCTCCTCCAGGGGCGGAAGGGGGTCTGCGAAGGTGGGGTTGACCTGCTGCTTTCGCGTAGAGAAGGTGACGCGAACAGGGATGGAGGGGGTAGGAACCTCCCCCAGCGGGAGGCGCCCCTCCTCTGCGATGGTGGGAGTCCTAGCCCTCCGGCGGCGGATCGCTTCGATGGGGAGATCAGCGATGACGAGGGCCTCTTCGAATTGGGGACCTCTTGCCAGGAGCGAACCCTCGTGGTCGAAGACAACGCTCCCCCCATCGAAGACGAGCTCGTCCTGACCTCCAACGAGGTTGACGTAGACCACGGCGACGCCACCATCTCGGGCACGGGTCGCGAGCATCTCCTCGCGTAGGCGCCATTTGCCCATGTGGTAGGGCGAGGCATTGAGATTAAAGAGAACAAGGGCTCCGGCGCGCGACAACGCGAGGTGTGGGCCGTCAGGGAACCAGATATCCTCACAGATACTCACCCCAAAAGGGACATCGTCGAGATGGAAGAGCGGGCAGCTCTTTCCAGGGGCGAAGTATCGCTTCTCGTCAAAGACGCCGTAGTTGGGAAGGAGGCGCTTGTGGTACACACCGGCGATGCGGCCATCAGCCAGCACGGCACTAGCGTTGAACAAAGTCTCCTGCCGGTCTACGAACCCGACGATGACCACAATCCCCTGACTAGAGGCGGCAACCTTATGGAGGCAGGAAAGGTTCTCCTCTATAAACTTGGGCCTGAGCAGAAGGTCCTCCGGAGGGTACCCTGTGATGGCGAGTTCTGGGAAGACGACGACATCCGCTCCTGCGGTACGTGCCTCTTCCACCGCTTGGCAGATCCTCTGGGTGTTCCCGTCGAGGTCTCCCACGGTAAGGTTGATCTGGGCAAGGGCAACGCGCATGTGCTTCATCGCCTGCGCCTGCGTCCCTTCTCCTCTTGAGGGACGGAAATGAGGATGGCCTCAGCGACCTCCTTCAAGGGTTTGCGGCTGTTCATGCTGAGCCTGCGGATCCTCCCGAATGCCTCTGCTTCGCTCACGTCGAGATACCTCATGAGGACGCGCTTGGCCTGTTCAATGAGCTCCCTCGCCTCGATGGCATCCCTGAGGGTTCCGGCCTCTTGCTGGAGGATTTGGAGCTCTCGAAACCTGGCCACGGCGATCTCCATGGCCGGGATGAGGTCGGCCTCCTTGAACGGTTTCACCAGGTACGCGAGGACCCCGCACCTCTTGGCCTCCTCCACAAGTTCGCGGTCCGCGTAAGCGGTGAGGAGGAGGATGGCCGTCGGGCGCTCGGCCATAATGGCGCGTGCGGCTTGCAAACCGTCCATCTGAGGCATCCGGATGTCGAGGATGATGAGATCAGGAGCCATGTCCCGGGC
>JAUQQG010000069.1 GCA_030550015.1 bacterium
ACCCCAGTACCAGTGGATGAACCGGTTGGGCAGGCCCATGCTGGCAACCTCGGCGATCTCCTCTCCGTCGGACATACGGAAGTAGACAGGGTCGAAGCTCAGCCCCTTGTCGCGCGCTAGTGCCTCGATCCTCTCAATGATCGCCTGGTACTCCTCCATGGGCGATTCCCTCCCCGCTGGCCCTTCAGAAAGGACAAGAACTCCACAAGCGCCGCTTTGATCGTCTCCATGTCCATGAGGTTCGCGAATGTGGCGTTGGGCCTTTTGCGGGCCATCTCCTGGACGACCTCACTGAGCACGTCGATCCCCCTCCCTCCAGGGTTGACGTGGCCGTAACAAACGAGGTCGAACTTCTCCAGGGCCTCCTCGTACTTCTGCCGAGCCAAGTCGAAGTCGCTGGAAGAGGTCTCCCCGTCTGTGAACATGAACAGGAATTTGTCGTACTCCGTGACCCCCTCCAGTAGCTCCATGGCCTTCTCGAAGCCGCTAGAGATATGCGTCCCTCCGCTCGATTCGACGCAGAAGAACTCCTCCCGAGTCTTCTCCTCCGCAACGTCCTGGAAGACAACGTACCGGCGCAGGTTGGTGGGGTAGCGCTTCTCCAGGTAGTACCAGAGGATGAAGATGGTCTTCCGCACGAGCGAGAGGTACTCCCCGCGCATGGACCCGGAGATATCCAGCACGTAGATCTCAAGCGACCTGTGGTTCTGAAAGCTCGCTGGATCCTCCACGAAATACCAGCCGTCGTAGCGAAGATCCACATCGTAGTCCAAGACCCCGCGTTCGCGCACATTTCGCAGGAGCGAGTGTATCATCGTCTCCTCAAGGTTCAGGTCCGGGCGCAACCCAATCCTGTCCAGGTCGTCGAGCTCGGGGATGTCCTCCGTCTCCACCTCCCCCGACCTCATCGGCTCGTGAAAGGCAGGGAGCTCCAGCTCCTCGAGGAGAACTTCCTGGGCTAAGCGTACGAACTCGTCGAAGTCCAGCTCCACCCGGAGCTCCTTGCCGTGGTGGTCTCCTCCCAGAATTCCTCCGAGCACCACGATCTCCTCGTCGGAGACCTTTCCTCCCTTCCCCTTTCCTTGCCCTCCCGGCCCTTGGGCCAGGACCGGCAACTCCTCGCCGTACTTGAGCGTGGGGAGGTCAAGGGTCGTAATCTGGGTCTTGACTTTCCCGTTGACGACCAGTTCCTTCTGCTGGATCAATTCGTTGAGGTTTTGCTTGAGGTACTCCCGGAGGAGCTGGTCGTGCTTATACTGGGCAAGCCTGCCACGATGGATCCGCATTCCTCTCTCCTCTGTGCTCGCCACGATCGCACCTTTCGAAGGAGCCCCGCAAAACCTTTGGACTAGGTCCGGAGAGGCCCCGTTTCTCAGTACCCCGGCAAAAGTCTTTTGACTTTTGCCGGGAGCCCCCTTGAAAGAAATAAACGACCCCCAGCAAAATCTCGACGAAAGATTTTGCTGGGCTACATCCTCCGTCCACCGCTTCCCTCTCTATCATACCATCGGCAGGGAAGAAACATTCCTGGAGATGCGCCGTCCTTCGGCATTCCGGCATCACGCTCGCGATTTCTGCGAGAGCTCTTCAGAAGCTACGCCCGATGATTCGGAAGAGGGAGCGGGCACAGTTCTGGCAATACCCATAGTCCCGGATCGCACTCGCGTAGAGGACATCGAGGATCTCCCGACTCCTCGAGTCCAGCTCCTCGCTCTTCTCATAGAGGCGCAGGCAGTTTTTGATCTTGTTGAAGACGAGCTCATTGATGGCCGGGCGCAGATGCTCATGATCCTTGTAGCTCATTTTCATCAGCTCGTCCTTGCGTTCCAGGAGAACGTTCTCGAAAGCCACCCTCCCCTGGCGGCTGATCAGGCGTTTCTGCACCAGCACGCCCTCCACCTCGTCGATGAGCTCCTTTTCCCCCTCTGAAAGGGGCTCTCCCACGACGTTCCGGCTGACGGCCTCCAAGTAGTTGAGGTAGAGGTTCTGCCCGTAGTCAGCAAAGTAGACGGGGACGATCTCCTCCACGATCATCTCCACTTTCTTATTGATGAAGTCCATCTTGGCCTCCTCGAACAGCTTGAGCTGCTCCTTCAGGTTGAGGTCCTTGATGGACTGGTGCTCGAATGTACGCTCAATGGCTTGGGCGATGTGCTCCAGGTCGATGCACGATCCAGAGATCGTGTACGCGAAGGAGAAGGCGTCTTCAAAGAACCTCGGGGACAGGCCGCGGAGGCCTCCGGACTCCTCCCGGGTTTTGAGGGCGAACCGCGCAGCCAGCTCGTACACATCCTCGGGAACGTGCTTGTTCTCCCCCCGGATCCTGTTCGCCCGCTCGATGAGTGCTTTGTAGATGTTCTTCTCTCCCTCAAGGTCGGTGTTGTAGGGGAAGTCGATCTTGTGGATCCGCCCTCGCAGCGGCTCCATAATGTCCTCAGAGAGGAAGACATTGTACTCCGGGTAATTGCTGTGCCCGATGACCACACAGTCCACGTGGACAGTAGGGAAGTTAGGGAAATCGATCCGCTTGGACTGAATGAGCTCGAGGAGCAAGGAGAGGAGCTGGCGTCTGCTCTTAAAGACCTCTGTCCAATCCAGGATCCCCCGGTTCGCCCAGATGACCTTCCCTTCGAAGTCGTAGGCGTCCGGGTCATAGGTTGAGCCCTTCTCCTTGAGCATGGCGAAGTTAATGTTCCCGATGAAGTTGGTGATGTCTTCCCGGCGGAGGTCGGTGGGGGTGTGCTTGGCGACGCCAACCTTGTCCTTGGCGGAGATGAAGATGCGCTTCACAGGGACAAGAGCCCACCCACCGTACTTCTGGATGAGGCGGTCGCACACGGGACAAGGCACGGCCTCCTCATGCCAGTAAATCCCCTCCCGCTCGCGGACTTCAGGAGGGACGAGATCGAAAGGGTGCTGGTGGAACGGACACCCATCAATGGCGTAGAGAGCACCGTCCTTGGTCCTGGAGTACTCCTCTAGTTTCCGCTTCAGTTTGTCCACGGTCATCGACTTCCCTGATCCCTGTGGCCCCACCAGAAGCAGCAGGCGACGCTCCATGCTCATGGAGTACCCTTTGAAGTAGGCCACGATGTCGTCGAGCTGCTTGTCCATGCCGTAGATCCCCTCGAAGACCTTTTCGCGGCCGTAGTAGTCGAGCATATCTGCAATATAATGGTGCGTCGTCCTGGCCAGACGTTTATCTCTCTTAGCCTCCTGAAGGTAATCGTGGACTGTTTGAATCCTGGACATCCCCATCGCCCCTTGACAACCCCTTCCCGTGGACCGGGTATTTGAACAGAAGTTGGAGCAACTCCCGGGCCATCCTCGTGGCTGTTTAGGGAGCAGTATAGCCGGGGCATTCTCACCTGTCAAATGGGGTTTGAGAGTGTATGAAGACATATGTCCATGGCTTGTGGAGCTAGAAGAAGATCTCGCGCGTTTTTGCCGTGACCTGCGGGAAAAACTGCATCCTGGCTGGAGTCAGACGAGTGCGAACATTCGCGGGAGATCCACCCTCCGAGATCCTCGCTCACGATGCCAGCTGGAGGAGAAGGGGGAGGATGTTGATCCCTCTGAGATGGCCAAGGCTCCCGTTGCTTGCCTCGCGTTCCCCAAAGGACCTGGTCCCATCTGCAGAGATCCCTCCTCCAGAGACAAGGAGGGGTACAGGATCATCTGAGTGGCCTCGGAGGCTGCAAGGTGTAGCGTGGTCAGCGGTCACCGCAATGAGAACTTGCTGAAGATCCAGGCTAGGTAGCAATGTGCCGAAGAACGCGCGGTCGATCTCCTCGATCATCTCCTTCTTGCGTCGGAAGTCGCCGTCGTGACCGGGCTCATCAGGCCCCTTGAGGTGGAGGTAGATACCTTCGTAGTTCTGGATGGCATCGAGGGCCATCTCTGCCCAACGGCGGTAGGCCTCCGGCCGCCCCCCGGGAACAGGAGGAACCTCGATCACGGTCATCCCCAACAAGCTTGCAATCCCTCGCTCCACGGGCATCTCGACAAAGCAAGCGAAGCTCCTCCCAAAGACCTCCTGGAAGGAGGGAGCCTCTGGGAGGCGGTCGCCTGCGTCCCGGAGGAGGATGACGTTGGCCGGGAGCCTCCCCTCCTTCCGGCGCCGCTCGTTAATGGGGTGATGCTCCAGAACCTCGCGACTCCTCCAGGTGAACTCGTTCACCAGCGCCGCCGCGATCCTGGCCTCTTCGCTCTCGTCCAGCGGCCGGGCGCGTTCGACCTCGTTGCTCTCCCCTGCCCTGGCGACACCCAGACCCCCCAGGCGTTCGTAGGCGGGGTCTGTGTTGGTGATATTCGCGGAGAGCCTTCCCTCCCGGGGAAAAAGGACGAGGACGCAGCGGTGGCCAATGGTGGCACGGAAGTCAAATGTCACAGGGGCTTCTGTGAGCTGGACCTGAGCGCAGACAGCCTCGGCGAGCGCATGTGCCTCCGCCGAGGTCAGGTCCCGACCGGCACGGCGGTCCCGCAAGGTCCACCCATCGTCCACGGTGGCGAAGTTCCCCCGCAGGGCAAGATCTCCTTCTCTCATGCGGATTCCCACCCCAAGAGCCTCAAGGGGCCCACGGCCCGTATGGTATCGGTGGGGATCGTAGCCGAGCACGGCCATGACTGCCACATCCGACTCCGGGGCGATCCCTGGCCCGACGGTGGTCACGAGGCCCTGACGCCCTTGCTGGGCCAGTTGGTCTAGGTGCGGAGTGCGCGCGGCTTCGAGGGGGGTCCTCCCATCCAGCTCAGGAAGCGGGCGGTCGCCGAGGCCATCGATGATCACGTACAGGATTCGTTTCCTCATCGGATCCACTCCCTCCTTACCCTCCTTGGAATGCACGGAGGAACTCCCTGCTGATCCGCCCCTGGTAGATCTCCTGGGCATCGCCGATGATCTGAATGGTCCAATCCTCACGCACGGACACCTCAAGCTCCCCTCCAGGCATGGCCACGACCGCTTGCCGCTCCAGGTAGCCCCGGCGCACCCCTGCGGCAACCACTGCGGAGGCGCTCGTCCCTGAAGCAAGGGTCTCCCCAGCCCCACGCTCCCAAATAAGGATGGAGACACGGCGAGGGGATTCCACCTTGGCGAACTGGACGTTTGTCCGGTGGGGAAAGATGGGATGGTGCTCGAGCTGCGGACCCAACCGGCGGAGGTCCTCTGTCGAGAGCTC
>JAUQQG010000083.1 GCA_030550015.1 bacterium
CTCCCGGCGCATCCTCGGACGTATCCCCCAGCTTGGGCTTGAGGTCGCCCACGCGCACTCTCCATTCCTGATGGGACAAGTTGCCCTCTGTGTAGCCAAGAGACTGGGGATCCCCCTGGTCTTTACCCACCATACCCTGTACACAGAGTACCTCCATTATGTTCCCCTGATCAGCCCGCGTATCCTCCGACCTGTGGTGCTCCGGTATACGACGGCTTACTGCAACAGATGCCAGTGCGTGATTGCTCCTTCCCAGGCGGTCAAGACACTCCTCCAGGCACATGGAGTGACGGCCCCGATCGAGGTCGTGCCCACAGCCGGGATTGAGCCAGAGGTTTTTGCTTCCGCCGATCCCACTTGGGTCCGCCAACGGTTCCGGATCCCGTGGGATAGGCCCGTTGTCATTACGGTCAGCCGCCTCACCAAGGAGAAGAGCGTGCACCTTGTGATCGAGGCGTTCCGGGAGATCCACCGGGTGACGGGGGCCTTTCTTCTTGTAGTAGGGGGAGGTCCAGAGGAACGTTCCCTTCGCGACCTTGCCCGGGCGCTTGGGGTCTCCGATGCAGTGGTCTTTACAGGTGCCCTTGCACATCCCCTTGTGATCGACTGTTGCATGGCCAGCGACCTTTTCCTTTTTGCCTCCCAGACCGAAACCCAAGGGATCGTCCTTGTGGAAGCAATGGCCGCTGGGTTGCCAATTGTCGCCGTCGACGCAGGAGGGGTGAGAGACGCAGTCGTTGAGGGGGTCACAGGGTATCTAGTGCCGCCAGATCCTCGAACCCTCGCAGAGCAGGCGATCCAGCTTCTCCTCGATGAGGAGAGGCGGAGGAGGATGGGGGGCCAGGCGAGGGAGCTAGCGCAGAGCTTCGCAGTGGATCGCCTGGTTGAAAAGCTGGAGCGCATCTATTTTCGTCTCTCAAGACCTTTGGCTATCTCATCAAGCGGAAAGCCAGAAGGGCTAAATCAGGGATGAATGGGGTGGAGGCTTTCGTATGTACCTGAAGAGGTTGGAACTGCAGGGGTTCAAGACCTTCGCCATCCCCACGGAGCTGGAGTTCCCTCCGGGAATCACGGCCATCGTCGGGCCGAACGGGAGCGGAAAGAGCAACCTATTCGACGCCATCCGGTGGGTTTTGGGGGAGACGAGCGTCAGGACACTCCGGGGGACCCGCATGGAAGATGTGATCTTCGCGGGAAGTGAACGCCGGCGCGCCCTCGGGCTCGCCACAGTTTCCCTCACCCTGGACAACACCAGCGGATTGCTCCCGGTGGACTTTTCTGAGGTCACAGTGACCCGCAGGGCAACCCGCGGAGGAGAGGGGGAGTATTTTCTCAACGGGGTTCCCTGCCGGTTGCGGGACATCCAGAACCTCTTCCTGGGGACTGGCTTGGGAGGGCGGTCGTATGCGCTTATTGGGCAAGGGGAGGTGGATGCGATCCTCGATGCCTCTCCGGAGGAACGCCGCTTCCTCCTTGAGGAGGCAGCTGGCCTCGCCCGGTACAAGCGCAGGAAGGTGGAGGCCGAACGACGCCTTGCTTCTGTAGGACAGAACCTCCTACGTCTGGACGATCTGGTCAGGGAGCTCCACTCCCAGCTCAGTTCTCTGGCCCAGCAGGCGGAGGTAGCCGAGCGCTACCAATCTTACGTCCAGGAGCTGCGTGATGTAGAGCTCTCCCTCCTCATCGACGATCTCCTCCGCACGTCACGAAGCCTCCGCCGTCTGGGGAGTCAGATCAAGGAGGTGCAGAGGAAGCTGGAAGAAACGCGGAGGGATCGCGACAACGCCAGTACCCGACTCGCAGGAGCTCGCGCCCAGGCCGAGGCGGTAACACGGGCCTTGGAGGAGGCGCAGAGAGAGTTGGTGCGTACCCTGGAGGAGCAAGGGAGGGTGGAGTCCGAGTATCGACTCCTAGAAGAAAAGATCCGGGTTAACAGGGCCCAGGAGGCCCAAATGCTCCAGGAGTTGAACGGGGTGGAGGAAGCGCTGGTGCAGTGTGAAGAGGAGCTTCGCTCCCTCGGAACGAGGTCCCAGGAGTACGTCCAGCAGAAGGCATCGCTGGAGGCTTCTATTGCTGAAGAAGAGCGGGTAATGGCCGAGCTGGCGAGGAAGGGATCCGAGGCAGAGGAACGGCTCGAAGCCCTCCGCACCGATGCAGTGGAGCTGGCCAGGGCAAGGTCCCAAGCCCAGAATGAGCTGGCTTCCTTCCAAGCGAAGGTGAGCAGGATCCAAGCCCAGGTTGAGGGAGCGCAGGAGCAGGAAAGGAAGCTCCTGGAGGAGCTGAAAGAGCTCGAACATCGCCGCCTCACCCTCTGGAATGAAGTGGAGACTGCCCAGATGGTCCTTTCTCATGCAGAGGAATCCCTCAACCAGGTGCGGGCACGCGCGTCCACCACTCAAGAGGAGTTGGAGGCTCTCCGCAAGCAAGAGCAGGCTCTCTCCTTGGAGCGTCAGGCACTCCTCAGCCGGTTGCAGTACTTGGAGGAAGCGCAGGCTCAATATACTGGATATGATACCGGGACCCGGGAGGTACTCCTGGCACAGCGGAAAGAACCAGGCATGTTTCCGCAGGTCTTAGGAGCTCTTGGGGATCTCATCTGTGTCCCCCCCCACCTGCGGAAAGCCTTTGAAGCCGCACTTCACACCCGCCTCTCCACCCTCATCACCGGGACGTGGGAGGAAGCACGAACAGTCCTGGAATGGCTGAAGGAGAGGGGAGCTGGAGTCTCGATCCTTCCCCTCGACCTGCTCCCTCCTCTTCCTCAGCCCCCAGGGGTCATTGTCGGCCCAGGGATCATTGGCCGCGCTGTGGACTTCCTCTCTGCTGATGGCCGCGTAGAGGATGTCCTCCGGGTGCTGTTGCGAAACGTCCTCATCGTGGAGGATCTCGAGACTGCCCTCCGGATTCACCGGGAGGGATACCCTGGGGGAATCGTTACCCTTGAGGGTGAGGCCGTTTCTGCAGAAGGAGTGGTCCAGTTCCTGGGGTTTGTGAACCACGAGGCAAGGATCCTGGGGAGGCGGGAGGAGGTGGAAGGGACTCGGAAGGCGCTCTCGATGGTTGAAGGGCGCTTGGGCGAGGTGGAGAGGAGGCGCCGGGACCTCACCATGGAACTCGCCAGGCTGGAGGCAACGGGCAAGGAAGGAGAAGCTACGGTCCAGGCCTCCCGCCAGACTTTGTTGGAGCGACAGAAAGAACTTGCCCTGCTCGAAGAACAGCTAGCTAGGCTCCCCAGGGGGATTGAGGAGGCGAGGGGCACAAGAGAGACGCTCTCCGAGGAGATGGAGGAAGCGATGCGTCGCATCCAGGGTCTTGAGCGGGAGATCCTGGAGCTCGACAAGGAATTAGAGGAAACCGAGCGTGCAGCCCAGCAACTCCAATCTGAAGCCAGGGCCCTGGAGGAGAGAAGAAGGTCCGTACAGGAACGCTTGCTCTCGCTGCGTGTCTCCCTCGCTGAAGTCCATGGGGGTCTTGAGGGGATTACCACGAGGCTGCAGGAGAGGGAAGAAGAACGGGAGAGACTGAGGAGCCGTTCTGGGGCCCTCCAGCAGGCAGTGGAAGCCCTCCGGGTCGAGCGGGCCAGCCTGGAGAAAGCGCTTGAGGAAACACGGGGGAGGCTCCGTGGCTTGGAGGAAATCCTTGGGCAGGTGCGGGAGCAACTCGCATTCTGGGAGAGCGAGCGGGAGCGGCTCGCCACAGAGACCTCGGCTTTTGAAGAGGAGTGGCAGAGATACCACGGGCTGGTCGCAGAGCAGGAGGGGGTCCTCCACCGGCTTGAGATCAAACAGGCCCAACTCGAGGCCGAGTTAGAGGGAAGAAAGCGCCGTATTGAGGAGGAGTTCGGGGCCGGATGGGAAGATGCTTCCACACATCTTCCCAGGTCCATGGACCGCGACGAAGCCTTAGGGAGGATCGAATCCCTCCGTGGCCTGATCGCCGCGCTTGGGCCTGTCAACCTCAGGGCGATTGAAGAGCGGGATCGGGTGGAAGCTCGCCTAAGGGATCTCCGGAGGCATATCGAGGACCTCGTTGCCACGAGGGACGCGCTTGTCGACCTGATCGGACACATCGACTCCGTGCTTCGGGTGCGGTTCAAGGAGACCTTTGCGGCGGTGAACCGCGAGTTCGGGGCATTGTTCGAACGCCTGTTCAATGGGGGGCATGCCCGCCTTGAACTCGTCTCACCAGAAGTTCCAGAGAAGTGGGATGGCCAGGAAGGGATGACCTCCAGCCTTCTCGGGAGCGAGGGGGGAACAGGTTTGAACGGGAAGGCGCGGAAGGAGGAGGGGATTGAAGTCCTGGTGCAGCTCCCTGGGAAGAAGCAGAGGCCCATCTCCAGCCTCTCCGGAGGGGAGAGGGTGATGGTCGCTTTGGCTCTGATCTTCGCCATGCTCCGCGTCCATCCGAGCCCCTTCTGTGTCTTTGATGAAGTCGATGCTGCGCTGGATGACGTGAACACGGGGAAATTCACCACCCTGCTTAAGGAGCTGGCCGAGAAGACCCAGGTGATCGTGATCACCCATAACAAGGGAACAATGGAGGCGAGTGATGTCCTTTACGGCGTCACGATGGAGGAACCAGGGGTGAGCAAGTTGGTCTCGATGCGCCTTGTGACGCACAAACAGGGTGTCGGGACAGAGGTCCAAATCCCTTCCTAACTTTGGGGACTGCGCACATCGCCTATGAGAGAGGGAAGGTGGGTAGATCGTCTCCGAGCAAGCCTGGCCAGGACCCGGCAGGCCTTCCTAGGACGCCTAAACGAGCTCCTTGCCCGTCCTGTCGATGCGGCGTTTTATGAGGACCTCGAGGCCCTTCTCCTGGAGGCTGACCTCGGCGTGGCCACAACCCAACTCCTCCTCCAGCGCCTGCGCAGCCAGGGGGATCGGAAGACTCCTGAGGCGATTCGGGAATCCCTGAAATCGGAGCTGAGAAAGCTCCTCGGCAGCCCGAGCCCTTTGCTCCTCGATCCTCCCCCTGCAGTGGTCCTTGCTTTGGGCGTGAATGGATCCGGGAAGACCACCACATT
>JAUQQG010000064.1 GCA_030550015.1 bacterium
GGTGCGACGAGAGAAGGGAGCGAACAGCAGCCCTAGGGCAATGACGGTGCCAAGGTCGTTGATAAAGCACGCGGCGAGGATGATCTTACCGTACTCTATGTGGTCGAGGCCGAGTTCAAGGAGCACCGCGTACACCACCGCCACAGAGGTGGTGGAGAGCGCCACGCCAGCAAGCCAGCTCGCTCCTGGTTCCCAGCCGAGCGACTGCCGAGCAGCCCAGGCTGTACCCAGGAAGGGGGCGGCGAATCCCACAAGGCCGATCACCGTAGCCTCCTTCCATCGCTTCCGGGAGGCCTCCGGGTCTAGTTCAGCCCCTGCAAGAAAGGTGAGCACGACGACCCTGCGCTTGCCAGGAAGATGACCCATGCCTCCGAGGCTCCCAAAAGACGGTCTTTACCTATCGCGTCGAGGAGGAACTGTGCTAAGATTCCCATGATCTCCGTGAGCGCCATGGAGGCCCTTAGCCAGGAGCCGAATAGTGCAGCCACAAGCGCAAGCCCGAGCCACAGCGCCGCGGTGAACCATATTTGGTCCATGAAGTCCACCTCCCCTCGGGTAGCGGCTAAAGAGAAAAGGCCCCTACCCGCAATTAGGTAGGAGCCATCAGCCTCATACCGAGGCGGTTTAGGCGGACTCCATCGCCCTTCTACCACTCTATTCTAAATGGACACTGTCCCACTGTCAAACAAACCAAGGCGTCGTCGTTCTGTACTATCGGAACACATCTTCCCCTCGTTCTCTCTTCGCATGGAAGCCGAGATGGTCTATAATCATTCACTGATGGGAGAGATCACCATCGCCGCGATCACCGACGTTCCCACGCTGCGCCGCATGGAG
This sequence comes from bacterium, assembly GCA_030550015.1. Taxonomy (GTDB): domain Bacteria; phylum Sysuimicrobiota; class Sysuimicrobiia; order Sysuimicrobiales; family Thermofontiviventaceae; genus Thermofontivivens; species Thermofontivivens primus. The sequence goes on from JAUQQG010000064.1 coordinate 838, forward strand.
GAGCTCCAGCAGGCGATCTGGGGCTCCTCTGAACGCGACGTGGTACCCTATCATCAGCTTCTCGCCGCAGCCGGAAGCGGTGGTGTTGTCCTCGGTGCGTTCACCGCGAACGGCGAGCTCGTGGGCTTCTGCTACGGATTCGTGGGGGTCCGGGAGGGACAACCTTTCCTCTATTCCCACATGGCGGGCGTCCTGGCGGAGTATCGCGATCGGGACATTGGCTTCCAGCTCAAGCAGGCACAGCGCCGGGCTGCGCTGGAGAGGGGGTTCGAGAGGATCGTCTGGACCTACGACCCTCTTGTGAGCATGAACGCCTATTTCAACCTGCACAAGCTGGGGGCCGTCGCCCGCCGCTATTACGTCAACTACTACGGAGAGATGACCGACTCCCTCAACCGTGGCCTGGAGAGCGACCGGCTAGAGGTGGACTGGTTCCTTCGTAGCCCTCGCGTAGAGGCACTGGCCAGAGGCGAAGCAGTACAGCGCAAGTGGCCCGACATCCCCATGGCCTTGGAGGCCAGGGAGTGGCTCCTTGACCTTGCTCCGGCGGATCCCGTCCTGGATTTAGAGGCCCCCGCCCTGGGGGTAGAGATCCCCCTGGACTTCCATGGGATCCGGGATCGCGACATCGAGCTTGCCCGGGCTTGGCGGGCGGCCACTCGAGAGGTCTTCCTCCATTACTTCCAGCGCAACTACGCAGCCGTTGACTTCATCCTCCGCCGCAAAGGAGAACGCAAGCAAGGGTTGTACATTCTGGAACAACGAGGGAAGTGAGGAGCGAAACGTGCGTGTAGAGGCCATTGAGCTGCGGCAGATCGCCATGCCTCTCCTCTTCCCCTTCGAGACGAGCTTCGGAAGGGAAGAGGTGAAGATCTGTCTCCTCGTCCGCATCTACGCAGATGGGCTCTCGGGATGGGGCGAGGCACCGGCAAGCGCAGCCCCTCTCTACAACGAGGAGACTGTTGGGACAGCTTGGCACGTACTGGAAAGCTTTATCATCCCGCGGGTGCTAGGGTGGACCTTCCACCACCCCTCTGAGTTCCCGGCCCTCGTCAAAGATATCCGGCGCCATCATATGGCCAAAGCTGGGATCGAAGCGGCGCTGTGGGACTTGTTCTGTCAAGCCGAAAGCATCCCACTGTACCAAGCCCTCGGAGGAGAACGGAGAAGAATCGTCGTGGGCGTGAGCTTGGGCATCGAAGAGACCGTGGACAAGCTTCTCAGCCGGATCGAGGGCTTTCTGGCGAGGGGATACCGACGCATCAAGGTGAAGATCAAACCCGGGTGGGATGTGGAGGTCGTCAAAGCCATCCGGCGTACCTTCGGGGAGATCCTCCTGCAGGTGGACGCGAACTCCGCCTACACCTTGGAAGACATTCCCATTTTCGAAGCGCTGGATGCATTCCACCTTCTCCTCATCGAGCAGCCCCTCGCCGAGGACGACCTCGTCGACCATGCAAAGCTGCAGGCAAAGCTTTCCACCCCCATCTGTCTCGATGAGTCCATCGTCCACCCCGAGGACGCCCGCAAGGCCATCGAGCTGGGGAGCTGCCGAGTCATCAACATCAAGCAGGCCCGCCTCGGCGGTCTCTCAGCCGCCCTGCGCACGCACGACATCTGTCAGGAGCGCAATGTCCCTGTGTGGTGCGGTGGTCTCCTGGAGACAGGCGTGGGAAGGGCAGTGAACATTGCTTTGGCCTCGCTTTCCAACTTTCGCTTGCCCGCAGATCTCTCCGCAAGCGACCGGTACTTCCAGGAAGATATCATCGAGCCCCCTGTGACGCTGAATCCCGACGGGACGATTACCGTTCCCACAGCTCCAGGGCTGGGATTCCAGGTCGTGGAAGAACGGGTGGAGAAGTACACCGTTCGGAAGCAGGTGTTCCGGTTGTAAGGATGCACCGTCTCCGGCCGGATTGCTTCGCCCAGGAGGACGAATGCCTGAGAACCTCAACCAATAAAGCACTACGGGCGGGTCTGTCGGGAGAGGCGCTCCAGTATTTGTCCGACCTCTTCGATCTCCCGAGCGTAGCCTTGGAGGTCGCCCTGGCGCAGTCTCTCCTGTGCACGCCGGTACGCTTCCCATGCCTGCTGGAGGAGTTGCCGCACCGTACCTCCCACCTGTTCCTGGGAAGCTTGAGGCCGGGCTCTCTGGATCGCCTCCGGCATTTGGAAGATCCGTGCCAGGGCATCCTCTACGTTCCCCTCCATGACAATCCTCTGTCCAGAAGCGACGATCACACGCTTCAACTCGGGAAGCTGGCTTCGCTCGGCCTGGAGGAAGAGGGGCTCCACATAGAGGATCGCGTCCTCGATGGGGATGACGAGAAGATTCCCCCGGATTACCTGAGATCCCTGCTGATTCCAAAGCGTCAATTGCTCGGAAATGATGGGGTCCTGGTTGATGCGGGACTCAATCTGCATGGGCCCATACACCACGCGCTCCTTGGGAAACCTGTAAAGGAGCAGCTCGCCGTAATGTGGCGGATCGCTCCGGGCTGCAAACCACGCCACCATGTTGTCTTTGTTGGCAGGCGTGAAGGGGAGGATCAGCACGAACTCCGGGGGAAGACCCTCTTCCAGCTTCATGACCACATAGTAGGGCTCCACAGGAACGCTCTCGTTCCCAAAGAGCTCCGTGGGAATGGCCCACTGGTCCTCACGGTTGTAGAAGACACGGGGGTCCTGCATGTGAAAGGTCAGGTAGATCCGTGCCTGGATGGTGAACAGGTCGACAGGATAGCGGAGGTGTTGTCGTAGGACTTCCGGCATTGCGTCCAGTGGCTTGAAGAAACCGGGGAAGATCTTCGCATACGTGCCGGCAACGGGGTCCCTGGGATCTACAAGGTAGAAATCCACCGTGCCGTTGTACGCATCGATGACGGCCTTCACAGAGTTCCGGATGTAGTTGATGCCTTCGAGGGGTGTGGCATAGGGTGCACGGTCCGAAGTCGTGTATGCATCGAGGATCCAGTACAACCGGCCATTGGCAAGGACGAGGTAAGGATCACGATCGTACCGAAGGAAGGGAGCGATGCGTCGAACGCGTTCCTGGATGTTGCGGGCGAACAGAACTCGACTCTGCCGCGTGATGTCCTCAGAGAAGAGCAGCTTGATCGTCCCGAACCGGTAGGCGAAGGCAATCTTGCGCCACGGGTTCGAGAGCGGGATCCCCCCTCGCCCTTGGTAGGTTGTATACACATTCTCCTGCCCAAGGGGGTAGTCGAACTCGGAAACCCTGGTGTTGACCACCACATATTGGTCCGTAAGCTCCCCATAATAGATCTCCGGTCGCTCGATGCCTAGCTGCGGTGGGGCCTTTGGGGGGATATCCTGGATGAGGAAGTGCGGCATCCCTTCTTCGGTCACCCGGTTTACAGGATTCATAACGAGGCCATACCCGTGGGTGAAGACGAGGTGTTCGTTCACCCATGTCCTTGCCTGCTCAGGAAGGCGCCGGAGGTCAACCTCCCGAGCCCCGAGCATGACCTGCTGGATCCGGCCATCAAGGAGATAGCGGTCGACATCCACGTCAGCGAAAACATAGTACTGACGGAGGCTCTGGAGCTGGTTATACGCACGGAGGAGGGGCCGGTAATCCCACAGGCGGATGTTCTCGATGGTTTCCCGGTTTCGGGCAAGGGCCTCCTCTGGCAGGGTATCCCTCACAGGAAATGCACGGTCCCGCACGCGATCGAGCCCAAAGGCCCACAAGGTGGCCCGGATCCCGTTGCGGATGTAGGGTATCTCCACAGTGAGCTCGTTGGGAGCCACCTGGAATTGCTGGACCAAGGCAGGAACGACCCCAAGCCCGACGAGCCACATGACGAGGAATGCAGAGGTTACGCCTAGCGCGAGGCGAAGTGTCCGGAGACGGATGCTGGCAAATAGCAAGATCGCGGCGGCCGCGCTGAAGAGCGCCAGCAGGCGCAATGCAGGGAGGGTAGCGTGCAGATCCGTGAAGGTGGCTCCAAAGATCGCACCCCTTCTGGAATACAGAATCTCATAACCGTCCAGCCAGAAACGTATTCCTTCGAGGAGGAGGATCGAGCCCCCGAGAGCGAGGAGGTGGTTCCAAATCCGCCGGGGGATAGCCCACAGCCTACGCTCCAAAAGAGGCAGAAGTCCAAGAACGTACCCCACGCTGACTACAACCAGCATCAGAAGAAGCCAGGAGGTGAGCCAGGAAACGAGGAAGCGATAGAGGGGGAGGCGGAAGAAGTAGAAACCCAGGTCGAGCCCAAAGATAGGATCCTTCCGCCCAAAGGGTAGGGCATGGAGGAACTGCTGGAACATCGCCCACCGGCCAGAGACCGAAAGACCACCAAGGAAAGCCACCACCCCAACGGCGACCATTCTGAGGAAGGGCCGGATCCTGCGTACTTTCTGCTCAAACACCCCCCTCCCCGTGGGAAACATCTCGATGATCGAGGAGCGAGGAGGGAAAGCACGAAAGAGAGGAGTCAGGTTGAGAGAAAGAAGGAGGAAGAGGAAAGCTCCCGTCCCGACAGTGACCGCGACCCGGGTGAGGAAAGGAATCCAGAAGACCTGCGTGTACCCTAGTTCAACGAACCAGAGCCAGTCCGTGTACCAGCGGGAGAGGGTCGGGGTCAGGACGAGAAGCAATAAGAGCAAGATCACGAGGATCCATCGGAGCGCCCGCACCGAAATCCTCCTCCTTCGCGTCATGTCACTCCATTATAGCATGGCACGTTTGACCCATGGGGAGCGCAATGGTAAAGTAGTCTATGACGGCGGAGAAGTATGGAGGTGGCCCAGCGTGGTAACGAGGGAACAGGTCATTGAGGTCCTCAAAACATGCTACGACCCCGAGATCCCCCTCAACATCTGGGATCTTGGCCTCGTCTATGACATCGCCATCGAGGGGAGCACGGTGAACATCACCATGACCCTTACGGCCATCGGCTGCCCCGTGGGCCCTTGGCTCGCTGAGGACATCCGGGGGAAACTCCTCCAGCTTGAAGGCATCGAGGAAGTCAACGTTAACTTCGTTTGGTCGCCACCCTGGACTCCGGAACGTCTCACTCCAGAGGGACGGATGGCCCTTCAGGCGATGGGGTACCCGGTGTAAGTCCTAAGGAAAAGACCAAGCTCTCCGCTGGAGATCAACCAACCTGCACAACCTCAAAGTCTAGGAGAAGAACCTTCCCAGCGAGAGGGTGGTTAAAGTCCAAGGTGATGGTCTCCGCGTCCACGGCAACGATCTTGGCTGTCTGCTCCTGCCCCTCGGGAGTGGAGATCTGAACCATATCTCCAAGAGTGACCTGTTCCCCGCCCCGTAGGCTCTGCTTTGGGATGCGAAGTACGAGATCGTCCCTGTGGGCGCCGTAGGCCTCTTCTGGGGGAATGCGAAGTTCCTTGCGCTCGCCCTCGTTCATCCCCATCAGCGCTTCCTCTAGGGCTGGGAGGACCCGATCCTTCCCCACCACGATCTTGTAAGGCTCGCTTCCCTCGGTTGTCTCCAGGACCGTGCCGTCTTCCAGCCGCACCGTGTAGTGCAGGGCCACACTGCTTCCTTGCTGAACACCCATCGATCTGCCTCCCCCTGTAGAACTACCACCACCTTAACAGACCTCTCCGCGAATGTCAAAGGGTGATCCTGGAGATCCCTCAATTTGAAGAATTGAAAAGCAACAAGGGTTTCCGCTATAGCTATGGAGCCGCGGTTTTTAAGGTGGCCTGGCGAAAGTCAAAAGGCTTTTGCCGGGGTACTTAACTCACCCGCAGGTGCAACTCCGGGATCCCTTTGACCCGCCTCTCGAAGGCCAAGAGGAGGGCGTTGGCTGCTAACGCAAGCATGAAAAGAACCAGGATGACCGCAAGGATCCGCGATGCATCAAACGCCGCGCCGAAGGACATCAAGAGAAATCCCATGCCGGCCCTACTCGCGAACATCTCCCCGAGCACCACGCCAAGGAGTGTCAGGTTGAAACCAAGCCGGAGTCCAACCACAATGCCAGGGAGAACTGCAGGGAAAACCACGCTTCTGAACGTCTCCAGGCGACCCAACCGGAGCGAGCGGGCTACCTTAAGATGCACAGGGTTCATCGTGCGCATCGCGGTCCATGTGTAAATGGCCACAGGGAAAAGGCCATGAAACGCCCCAAAAGCGATCTTTGAAGGAATCCCGAGCTTAAAGGCGGCCAAGAAGAGTGGGAAGAGCGTAACCTTGGGGACTGCGTACAGGTTGAGGAGCGGACCCTCGAATGCGCCAAACAACAATGGACTTGCCCCGATTGAGAACCCAACAAAGAGGCCGACCCCGACTGCCCAGGCGTATCCCCATAGTACCTCAAGTAAAGTAGTCCACAAGTGGGAGACCATCCAGCCGCGTTGTAGGCCATCGAGGAGCGTACGGAGCGCAGAAGCCGGACCTGGCAGAAACATCGGCCCGGTGCGCGAGGCGAGGAATTGCCAGATCACCATGAAGGCGCACACAACGGCAATCTGGCCAGAACGGATTTTCCAGGAGAGGTTCCTACTCATTCAACCCGAGTATAGAGCCTGCGTTCGATCCATGTGAGAACGGAGTTGGCCAACATCACACCGCCGATCACTAAGATGATCGCCGCGTACATGTTGGCAGTTTCAAAGTTGCGGTACGAACGATCGATAACGTGGCCCAGGCCACGAACGGAGATCAGGAACTCCGATGCAATGACAGAGATCGTGCTGTAGACAAACGCAAGCTTCCAGCCGCTGAACACAAAGGGAGCAGCGCCCGGAAGGTAGATGGATAGGTACATCTGTACTGGTCGGAGCCCTAGGCTCCGACCCACCTTCGGGTAGATCTCCTCATCAACCCTCCGAAGCCCAAGGGCTGTATTCACAATCACAACGACGACCGCGAAAAGGAAACCTAAGAGCACGATGGGGAGGAAACCGATTCCAAAAAGGAGGATGAAAAGGGGATAGAGAGCAAAGATCGGTAGAGCGTAATAAACCACGAGATAAGGATTGAGAATCCTGGCGAGTACAGGGAAGCGCCAGAGTAGAACTCCTGCAGGCGTGCCAATCAGTACGGCCCCGGCATAGCTTACGAGGATGCTCCCAAGGGTAGCGCTCAAGTGGGAAGCAAGCGTGGGAGTGCCCGCGCGGGCGAAGTAGGGGGAAGGGATAGTGCCACTGAACAGGATCTCACCAAGACGCACAAGGATCACAGACACAGGCTCCAGGGTTGACGGGCGAACGAGACCCGCCCTTGGAAGCACCTCCAGGACTAGGAGAAACGCAAGCACTGTGAGCCAGCGCAAGACAAGAATTCTTGCTTTCAAGCTCAGACCCCCTACACAACCTCCTGCCGCAGTTCCTCCCATAGCATGTTGGCCAACTCGGCAGTTTTTGCCGACGCTACGGGAGTCTGCTCGCGGGGCCTAGGTGCGGCAGTTTCCACGATCCGCTTGATCTGTCCAGGCCGCCTTGTCATCAGGATCACGCGGTCAGCAAGCCTAAGAGCCTCTAGCAGATCGTGTGTCACGAAGAGGATGGTTGCCTGGATCTCCTGCCAAATGCGCAGCAACTCGTTCCCTAGAACTATCCGTGTCTGGGCATCGAGCGCTCCGAACGGCTCGTCCATGAGGAGGATCTGGGGGCGAAGGACTAGCGTTCGTGCAATGGCAACCCGTTGCCGCATACCCCCCGAGAGCTCCCGTGGGTAGTGGTGCTCAAACCCCTGCAGCCCCACTAGCTGGATGACCTCTTTTGCCAGCGTCTCCTGCACGGCAGGGGGCACACCACGCGCCTTCAAGCCAAACTTCACATTCTCCAAAGTGCTCAACCAGGGGAACGTAGAGTCTTCCTGGAAGACGATCCCCACCTCTGTCCGCGGGCCCTGCACCGGCTTGCCAAGGACCACTACCTCGCCGGCTGTAGGGCTCTGGAGCCCCGCAATGATCTCGAGGAGTGTAGATTTCCCGCATCCGGAGGGGCCCACAATGGCGACGAATTCCCCTGCTTCCACGGAGAAACTGACATCCCGCAACGCCTCAACGGGAGGCGCTCCGGTGTTGGGACGATAGACCTTGGACAGAGAGCGAACCTCAATGATCGGCATGCGCTTTAAGGCAACTCGATTCGCTGATCAGGATCCAGGAAACTCTGATCGACAATTTTACTCCATGGAATCTTAAAGTCCTTGGGAATGTCCCCTGCGATCCGCATTCCTTCCTCTGCCGTGAGCAGGCCCGTGCGGCTCAGGCGCCCATCGCTGTAATAAGCACCGACGTGCGCTCCCGAGGCGCGGAGGACCAGCATTCCTTGATCTTCCGTGAGGTTGTTGAGTCGCGCGTAGATGCGGGCGGCATCCCTGGGGTTGCTTAGGATGAACTCAACGCCTTTCCGTCGTGCCCTCAAGAACCCACGAACAACCTCTGGGTTCCGTTCGACCAACGACCTTCGCGCGAGAATGAGGGTCTGGAAGTAGAGCGGGACATATTTCTTGGCATAGAACAGGATCCTTGTATCAGATGCACGGGTACTGTACGTCGGCTCCAGCATCGCAGCAGCATCGACCTCACGACGACGTAACAGCGCCAATCCCTCTCCGATCCCTCCTGCTGCAATGAGCTTCACCTCCTTCGGGTCGATGCCGACCTTCTGCAGGCAGAGAATGGCAAGCTGCTCTGTCACGGAGCCTGGGCTCGTGTAGCTCATGCGTTTCCCTCGCAAATCCTCAATGCGAAGAATTGGAGAATCGGGAAGCACAACCCACGAGATGTCCCCTGGCGACTTTACGCCGCCACCTACGATCACAAAGGGTTCGCGGGCTCTTAAGATCGCCAAGACGGAAGCTGCTGTGGCAGCTTCTCCGAGAAGTAGGTTCCCCTCTGTGATAGCACGGATGGTCTCGCCACCACCTCTCGCTCCAACAATATCCCGGATCTCTATCCCTTCAGCTCGGAAGTATCCCTTCTCCATCGCGACGGTAGTCGGAAGATGGTAGAGGAAGATTGGATACCACGTGATGGCGATCGTACCAAGGTTGAATAGCCTTGGACCTGCGAAGGCACGACTCAGTGGCTGTGTAGCATACAAGGCACCAAGCACCGCAACTTGACGCAGGAACTGGCGTCGCGTCCAGCGGCGTAGGTGTTCATCCATGCTTCCACCCCCCCTTCTATGTATTCCACAACTCAATATCTATTTATAGGATAGATCAGCCAGTTGTGAGGCGTCTTCGTGCCCAGGCCTCGAGTCCGCCGCAGGTGATGATGTCTAGCAAGAACGGCGGCAACGAAGGCATACGGAAGACACGCCCGTCGACCTCGATCACGCCGGCATCTGTGTCAATGCGAAGGCGAGAACCATCCCGAGCGGCGTCAACTGCCTCCCGACACGGAACCGCGAGCAGCCCCAGGTTGATGCAGTTCCGATAAAAGATTCGGGCGAAGCTCTTGCCCACGAGACAACGAATGCCCCATGCCTTCATGGCAAGTGGGACGTGTTCACGGGACGACCCTGCCCCGAAATTCTCCCCGACGACGAGAATCGTGTCTTCCCGCAGCCGATCCCGTAGCGAAGGATCGAGCCCCTCGAACAAGTACCATTTCATTTGCTGCGGGTCCACAATATTGAGATACGGGCCAGGGTAAAGAACGTCGGTGTCCACATTGTCCCTGGCAATGAGAAGCGCGGTGCCTTCAAAGATCATGCGCGCACCTCCGCCAGGAATTCGGCTGGGTGGACGATCTCCCCGGCAACCGCTGCTGAGGCTGCCACCCAGGCGTTCGCGAGGTACACCTCCGCTTCCGGGGAGCCCATACGACCCCGGAAGTTCCGGTTGGTGGTTGTGACTGCACGCTCGCCTGCGGCGAGCACGCCCATATGGCCACCGAAGCAGGCCCCACACGTGGGAGGTGAAACGATCGCACCAGCCTCAAGGAAAACATCGATCAGCCCCTCGCGGAGAGCTTGCCGGTAGATCGAGGACGTTGCGGGCACAATGATCGCCCGCACGCGCGGGTGTACGCGGCGACCGCGGAGCACCTCCGCCGCCTGTCGCAGGTCGGTGAGAGTACCGTTCGCGCAGTTGCCGATGTAGACCTGGTCAATGCGAACCCCCCGCGCGTCCTCCACGGGGATCACGTTGCCTGGGGAGTGGGGCGCGGCCACAAGGGGTGAAAGTGCATCGAGTGCGATCCGAACCCGCTGCGCGAACTGCGCATGAGGATCCGAGCGCTCGGCCACCCAAGGACGGGTGGTGCGGCCCTGGAGGTATGCTGCTGTGGTTGCATCGGCAGGAAATAGACCTGTCTCGGCCCCCGCCTCAACAGCCATATTGGACACCGCAAGGCGTTCGTCAATCGAGAGGGATTCTGCCCCAGCCCCCACGAACTCTAGCACGTGGTTCGTGCCCCCCGCCACGCCGATGTGGGCAATCACTGCGAGGATGAGGTCTTTCCCTGTGATGAACGGAGGCCTCGTGCCCTCAAAGACAACCTGGATCGTGCCAGGGACTACTTGCCAGAACTCTCCGAAGGCTAAACAGAACGCAATGTCCGTCGATCCAAGACCGGTTCCAAAAGCGCCAAGTGCGCCATACGTGCACGTATGCGAGTCGCCACCTGCAATCACTGTACCAGGGACCACCCATCCTTCCTCGCAGAGCAATGTATGCTCGATCCCACCCCTTCCCTGGCCATAGAAGGTTACCCCTTGCGATTCGCACCATTCCTCTAGCGACCTCAGCAGCGCGGCTGACATGGCGTCCTTGGCCGGGGTAAAGTGGTCTGCAACCATCACCACCTTCTGGGGGTCGAACACTCTCCGCGCTCCCATCCGCTCCATGGCACGGAACGCAACAGGGCCGGAGATGTCATTTGCCAAAACAACATCGCAACGCACCATGATGATGTCGCCAGGGGCGATATCCGCAGCGTCCGTATGTGCCAAGAGGATCTTCTCAACAAGCGTATGTGGCATCGAAGTTCCTCCTCATCTTGACACAGCCATGAACCTGCCTGCCCGGTATACCTGCCCCGGAAGAGGATGGCCAAGAACCTCCTCAAGCCACCTCGCTACTGCAATGAGTCCGTCTAAATCTATACCTGTTTCAATGCCCTCACCGTCCAGCATGTACACGAGGTCCTCCGTGGCGATATTGCCAGCTGCCCGAGGTGCAAACGGGCAACCACCAATGCCACCCACCGAGGCGTCGAACACGCTCGCTCCTTCCTCCATTGCGACATATGCATTCGCAAGCCCCGTGTTCCGCGTGTTATGCAGGTGAACGCCTATGGGCCTGCCCAGCCTCACTCCTTCCCGAACCAGGTGGCGTACCTGCTTAGGTACAGCGACTCCAATGGTGTCTGCGAACACGATCTCATCGGCACCGGCTGCTACCAGTCGCTCGGCAAATGCCAGGACTCGACCTGGATCCACCCGTCCCTCAAACGGGCAGCCGAAGGAGGCGCCGATCGTGATCGTGGCACGGATCCCGTCCGCATGAGCCCTGGCAATAATTCGCTCGGCTACCGCGAGGGATTCCTCGACGCTTGAATTCTGGTTTCGCCGGTTAAACGTCTCTGTGGCAGCAAAGGCAAAGTGGACTTCTTTCAGCCCAACTGCATGCAGGCGATCGTATCCCTTCTCATTGAGTACGAGACCTGCGTACACAGTGCTGTATCGTACGTCGAGTGCGCTTACCACGTCCTCAGCCCCGGCCATCTGTGGGACCCGTGACGGGCTCACAAAGCTTGCTACCTCGATCTTCGGGATTCCTGTACTGGCCAAGCGGTTACACAACTCTGCACGCACTCCAGGAGGGAGAACAGAGGGCTCGTTCTGGAGACCATCCCTTGGACCTACCTCCACAACTGTGACCTGCATCAAATAATCCCCCTCTCACGGAGGTCCGCCACCTCTGCCTCACTCAGGCCGAGCAGGCCGCAATAGATCTCGTAGTTGTGCTGCCCCAGCTCCGGGCCCGTCCAGCGGATCTCGCCTGGGGTGTTAGAAAGTTTGGGGAAAACATTCTGCATGGGCAACCTTCCAATCCCGGGGGCGTCTTTCCAGACGATGTCTTCTCGCGCCTGAAAGTGCGGATCCTCCAACATCTCCTTCGCCGTATAGATCTTTCCAGCCGGAACTCCTGCGGCCTCGAGGATCTCTAAGAGTTGATCGATGGGAAGCGTGGCAGTCCACTCTGCAATGATCTCATCCAGGAGCTCCATGTTCTCGCCGCGAGCGTCATGGGTCGCAAACCTGGGATCCTCGGCCAACTCAGGCCTCCCCATCGCTTGGGCGAGCCTGCGGAATACACTATCCGCATTTGCTCCCATGACGAGCCACTGACCATCCCGCGTTGGGTAGATGTTCGAGGGCGCCACCCCTGGCAAGACCGAGCCCGTGCGCGTCCGTACATAGCCAGTGAGGGCATACTCGGGAATGGTGCTTTCCATATAGGCGAGCACAGCTTCATAGATCCCAATGTCCACAACCTGGCCACGTCCGCCCCTGACTTCCCGGTGATAGAGTGCGGCGAGAGCGCCAAGAGCTCCCAGGGTTCCTGCCAGGGCATCCCCTATGGAGATACCAACCCGGGTAGGCGGCCTGTCAGGGTAGCCGGTGATGTGGCGAAGTCCGCCCATCGCCTCTGCGATGCTGCCGAAGCCCGCCCTATTCCGGTAAGGACCAGTCTGCCCATATCCTGACACCCGCACCATGATCAGCCCGGGGTTCTCGCGGGAAAGTTCCTCGTATCCCAAACCCCACTCCTCCAGGGTTCCGGGGCGGAAGTTTTCAACCACGATATCGCTCTTGGCGATGAGGCGCCTTGCCACTGCCTGCCCTTCTTCTGTGCGCAGGTCGAGGGTAATAGATTTCTTGTTCCGCGCAATGATCGGCCACCATAGGCTTCTCCCGTTCACCTTCCGGTGTCCCCACCTACGCATGGGGTCCCCTGAGCCTGGTGGTTCGATCTTAATCACCTCGGCGCCAAGGTCTCCTAAAAGCTGCCCACAGAAAGGCCCCGCAAGCAGCATCCCCATTTCTACGACACGGACACCTTCAAGGGCCCCCATAACTTGCATCCACCTCGCTCCCTGGGCATTCCGCAACTGTTCTTGAACCTCTCAGGATCCGCATCCACGATGATCGGTATAACTGGAGCCGGTGGTACTCATACACCGGCGTCCTGAAGCATCGAGAGCACGAAGTCTCTCCCCTGATAGATATGCGCCCGCATCAAGACTTCGGCTTGGTCGCCATCTTTCTGCTCCAGAGCCTGGGCGATCTTTCGATGGTAGTAGTTCGACAGCGCATATTCTCGGGGACTGTAGCCGAAGAAAGATCTATAGACGAGGGGGATTTGGATCGTGCGGTTCAAGAGCTTCACCAAGCGCTGATTTCGACTCGCCACGTGGATCGTGTGATGAAATTCATTGTTGCGCACGGTAAACCAGCGCACTGCATCCTCGTGGCTCGCAAAGGCTTCGAGGTTAAAACCTTCCATTTCCGCTACCAGCTGACGTAACCGGTCCACCTCACTGGGTGTGATCTCGTTGGCAGCATGGCGTGCGGCATGACCTTCCAATAAGGCGCGAAGATCATAGATCTCCAGTACGTCCTGCGGTGTATATGAGCAAACGACTGCCCCTCGATTGGGGATGAGGGAGACCAGCCCTTCAGCCTCGAGTCGCGTCAGGGCTTGACGGATTGGGGTACGGCTCATGCCGAGCTCCCGTGCAAGCCGCTCCTCGATCAACCGCTCGCGCGGCCGAAAGGTCCCATTCAGAATGCGCGCCCGGATTTCCACATAAGCATCCAGGCTGTTATTCACCCTTTTCCCCGGAAGAGAGACTGAGGGAACTGTCATAGCTTGGTCAAGATTGTACACAATTTGTCTAAAAATAGCAATGCGAACTCGTATTCGATAGATTGAGTATCTAAAAAGCCCATTTTAACCTGCTTTCTCCGAGGCAATTTTTTTGAAAAACGTGTACCAGGTGCCAACGCACAAATTGTATACGATGGAAAGGCTCAATGGGCTCTTCCACTTAGGTATGGGGAATTTTCCCCGCGAGAGCAAAGGGTTTCGACGAGCGGACTATCGGGGTCCCATCCCTCGTTCCCTCGCAAGTCGCTCCGCGTACCCTCCCTGGCGGAAAGCGGCAACAGGATCTGGAGGGACCCCCATCTCCTCGCGCACAACGGCGAGCAAAGGCCTGACATCAGTCTCGTAGGCCTCCTGGAGCACACGGTGCGCCCCCAACACATCCATCTCCTCCTGGACCTCACGCAACCTCCGGCGATCCACCAGGAGAGCTTTCGTATAAGCGATCTGGATGTTCACCACGGACTGGATCATGGCCTCGATCTTCCCCTCGATGTTGTGGGACTGATCGATCATGTAAGCTACTTCCCGTGCGCAGCGGGAAACGGTGGGGTCTGGATCCCTCTCAGCGGCGACGATCTCGTTCATGATCAGGAAGAGCTCATACGGGTTGGTTGTGCCCACAATGAGGTCATCATCGGCGTACTTGCGGCTGTTAAAGTGAAAGCCCCCCAGTCGCCCCTCGTCCAGGAGGAAAGCCACAATATGCTCGATGTTCGTCCCCTGGGGATGGTGCCCCGTGTCAACAAGCACCTGCGCCGCAGGCCCAAGTCTCTGGCAAGTGGTAAATGCCATCCCCCAATCCGCAAGATCCGTGTGATAAAAAGCAGGCTCGAAGAACTTGTACTCCACAAGCATGCGCATTCCAGGTGGTAAAGCGGCGTAAACCTGCTGCAGGCTCTCTATAAGGCGGCGCTTGCGTGCGCGGAAGTCGTCCTGCCCGGGGTAGTTGGTGCCGTCGGCAAACCAAAGGCTGAGAATGGTAGAGCCCAAGGACTTAGCGATCTCCACACACTCCAGGATGTGACGGATCGCCTTCTGACGCACTTTCTCATCCGGATGGCAAACGCTCCCCAGGCGGTAGTCGTCATCCTGGAAGACGTTGGGGTTGACCGCGCCAATTCGGATGCCCAGGTCTGACGCGTATCGCCTCAGCGCACCCCAGTCCTCCACCCAGTCCCAGGGGATGTGGATTGCCACCGAAGGGCACACACCAGTCAGCTGGTGGACGAGCGCGGCATCAGCTAGTTTCTCCCAGATGTTCCGGGCCGCTCCCGGCCAGGGGAAGACTTTGAACCGAGTCCCGCTATTTCCGTACCCCCACGAAGGAGTCTCAATAGCAAGGCGCTTGATGGCATCCTTCACAGCCTCAACATCAATCCCACGATCGACCAAGCGCGTAGCAAGAATACGGTACTCGTCCATCGTCATCCATCGATCCCTCCTACATCCTCGCTCGGGAAAGGGCGCCGTTTGCGAGGGAGGCTGGTACTTGCGGTATAGCCTCCTGCACTTCTGACTTCCTCCTTCTCCTTCTATGCACAATTTCCCTCCGGTTCACGGGAGATCATGTACTTGTTCCATCGAATGCGGAGGATCTAAGTATCTGCTACAAAAAGGAGATTGACCGAATTGTACGGTCATGCTAACATCAGGACGAGGAGATTCCCCATGGCTAAAGTCGACGTTACAAGCGTGATTCCCCTCTATTTCCAGGTACGTGAGGATATCCGGCGTCGTATTGAATCTGGGGAATGGAAACCTGGGGATCCCATCCCTTCTGAGACAGAACTGCAGTCTATGTACGGCGTCAGCCGCGCCACCATCCGCCAGGCCCTTACCGAAATCGTGCGCGAGGGGCTGCTCATCCGGAAGCAAGGACGTGGGACATTCGTGGCTCCCCAGAAGATCGCAGAAACGCTACCCAGGCTTGTCAGCTTCACAGAGGAGATGCGGAGGCGAGGGCTCACCCCCTCTACTCGAAGGATCAAAGTGGAGGTACTGCCCGAAGCTCCGAAACGGGTTCAAGAAGCATTGGGCACCCCTGCCAGCGAACCCTTCCTTCGGATCGAACGCGTTCGCTGTGCAGATGATCGCCCCATTGTGCTCCTCGTTTCCTATCTTCCAGGATCGCTTGGGATCGATCCCAAAGAGGACTTCTCGGGCTCTTTGTACGAACTCCTCGAGGTCAAGTATGGAATCAGGCTTGGGGAGGCCCTCCAAGTCATTGAAGCCGGAGTCGCGGATGAGACCCTTGCGGAGCAACTGGAAATCGATGAAGGAGATCCCATCCTCATTATTCGCAGGAGCACGTTCTCGAAAGCGAAAGCTCCGGTGGAGTATGTAGAGGGGTTCTATGCCGCCGAACGCTACCGCTATTCCATCCGATTGGAACGTTGATGGAAGGAAGACCAACTTCCTGGACAAGGAGGTGGGAGGGGCAAAGGATCGTTGAACGAGAAGAGGTATCACTGCGGCGGAGATCCAAGGAGGAGGTGAAAGGACATGTGGTACCGCTCCCGCGGTGTATGTTTTCTGATCATCACCCTTCTCTCCATCTCCCTACTGACTGCAGGAGCCTCCGGTCAGCAGAAGCGCTTCTCTGGAGTCACCCTTACGGTAATCACACAGAACCCACCCTACATTGCCAAGGCTGTGCAGATGTTTGCCCCAGAGTGGGAGAAGCGGACGGGCGGGAAGATCAACCTCGTCACAGCCCCATTCGGTGAGCTCTATTCCAAACTCATGTCTTCCTTCACTCTTGGCACCGCTGCCTATGACCTCTCCCTGTTTGCTTCTGCATGGATGGGGGACTTCGCTGGGAACAAGTACCTCTTAGACCTTACCGACCGCATCAAAGCCGACAAGGACCTCAAGTGGGAGGATATCCTCCCTACATACCAGCAAACGGTAACATGGGGAGGTCGCCTCTATGCTCTCCCCATTGACGGAGATGTGCACACGGTGTACTATCGCCGTGACGCCCTTGAGAACCCTAAGTACAAGGCGCAGTTCAAGGCAAAGTATGGCTACGACCTCCGCCCGCCCCAGACTTGGAAAGAGTACCGGGACATCGCCGAGTTCTTCAATGGCTGGGATTGGGTCGGTGATGGAAAGAAGCACTATGGGGTCCTCGAGGCCTTCAAGCGTGGCGGCCAGGCATTCTGGTTCTTTATGTCCCATGCTGCAGCCTACGTGAGCGTCCCGGGCCAGAAAGGGAACATGTTCTTCGACCCAGACACCATGAAACCACAGATCAACAATCCAGGGTTCGTCAAAGCCCTTGAGGACTGGGTTGCGCTCGTGAAGTTCGGACCACCAGGGATGATCAACTTCGATTCTGGAGACGTGCGGAGCCAGTTTGCCGCTGGCACAGCGGCGCTGGCCCTCGACTGGGGCGATACAGGGATCGTGGGCGACACCGACCCCAAGTCAGTGGTCAAGGGGAAGATCGGGACTATCGTCCTCCCAGGATCCCTGGAGGTCTACAACTATAAGACCGGGAAGTGGACGAAACTCACGAAACCGAACGTCGCGCCTTATCTAGCATTTGGAGGATGGGTCTGCGGGGTGATGGCAACCACCAAACATCCTGATGCCGCCTATGACTTCTGTCGGACCATCGCCGAACCAAAGAACAGCTACATCGCCGTAACCACTGCAGAAACTGGCCTGAACCCGTTCAGGGCGTCGCACTTCGCAGACCTCTCAGGATGGAAGAAGTTTGGCTTCGTGGAACCTGATCTGAGTTCCTACCTTGGGGCGATCAAAGCCTCGCTCTCCCATCCCAATGCCCAGCTGGACCTGAAGCTACCGGGTCAGGCACGTTACCTGGATGCGTTGGAGACGCAGCTTGCCCGTGCCGCAGCTGGTGAGATCTCTCCCAAAGCCGCACTCGACGCGGCGGCAGCCGAATGGGAGAAGATCACCAACGAGCTCGGACGCGACAAGATGCGAAGGCTCTACCGCGAATGGCTTGGTTTGCCAGCAAAGTAGACCTCCAGCCGAGGGAGGGGACATCCTGCGATGCAGGATGTCCCCTCCCTGCACGAAGTATCTCGTGATCTCATGGGAAGACAAAGAAGTCGCGGATCTCAGGCCTTGCCGTTCCTATTGCCTGCTGTCAGCATCTTACTGTGCTTCACCATCTTCCCCTTCCTGTTTACGGTTGCACTGACCTTCAGCCGGGTCTCCTTAGTAGGAGGCCTCAAGCTCCAGTTCGGGGGCTTGCAAAACTGGATCCGCTTGGTCCAAGACGACCGATTTTGGAATTCCCTGGGGAACACCCTCTTCATTGTGGCGGTCGCGGTCTCTGTGGAGTTCATCCTAGGGCTCGGCCTCGCGCTCCTCATCAATCGACCGCTTCGTGGGGGCGCCTTCTTCCGGACGATCTTTATCCTGCCAATGGCCCTTGCCCCCATTGCCATTGGCTATATTTGGCTGATGATCTACCACGAGACCATTGGGCCGCTCAATGTGCTCCTTGAACGGATCGGGCTTCCTCCTGTAGGTTGGGTGAGTCGCCGGAACGTCGCCATCTACTCGATCATCATCACAGATATCTGGCACTGGACGCCGTTCATGTTCATTGTGCTCCTTGCAGGGTTACAATCCCTTCCTGCGGAGATCCTCGAAGCAGCACAGATCGATGGGACTTCTGGCTGGCAGCTCTTCCGATACATCACATTTCCAATGCTCCGCCCGACAGCGATCGCGGCGATCATCCTGCGTAGCCTCGAAGCCTTCAAGATCGTCGATGAAATCTTCATCATCACGGGAGGAGGACCTGGGGTAAGCACAGAAAGCCTTACGCTGCATGCATATTACATCGGCTTCCTCTCCTTCGACCTCGCCTACGGCGCCACCATCGCCATGAGCCTGTTCTTGCTGGTCCTTGTGGTGGCTCTCTCAATGGTCCGGATCACTCAACGGTACCAGAGGGTGGAGGTATGACCTATGTGGATGCGGGTATTCAAGGCCGTTTTCATCTATGCAGCTCTCCTTGCCTGGTCAGTGTTTGCGCTCTTCCCTCTTTACTGGATGGTCATTGCCTCCTTCAAGGATCCTCTTGCCGTCAGTCAGGGACCCACGTTCATTCCATGGGTCGATTTCCAGCCCACACTCTCCGCGTGGAAGGCAATTCTCTTTGGCATCGAACGCGAGACTATTCGGGGCCCCTTGGTCAATAGCACTGTCATCGGGTTAGGGAGCACCATTCTCGTTGTCCTCGTAGGTGCCATGGCGGCATACGGCCTTACCCGTTTCCAGATCCAAGCAGGGCCCTTCCGAAACCAGGATCTTCTCTTCTGGATTGTCTCCCAGAGGATCATGCCCCCCATCGTCACAGGGCTCGCGCTGTTCATGATGTTGCGTGTCCTTGGCCTGATCGATACACGAACTGGTATGATCCTCGTGTACACTGCGTTCAACCTTCCCCTCGCCGTGTGGCTCATGCATAACTTCTTCCAACAGATCCCTCCGGATATCGAAGAGGCAGCTCTTGTGGACGGGGCATCACGGGGAAGGGTACTCTGGCACATCGTCTTGCCCGTCTCCCTTCCAGGGCTGGTGGCGACCTTCCTCTTCTGCCTCGTGTTTGCTTGGAACGAATTCCTCCTAGCGCTCATCTTAACGTTTAACCGGGCACGGACCATGCCCATCCTAATCGCTGCGCAGCACTCCCAACGGATGATTGAGTGGTGGTCTCTGTCTGCGATGTCTCTCATCACCATTGCCCCAGTTGTCCTGATCACTCTGGTACTCCAACGGTATCTCATTACAAATGTTCTCGCAGGGGCGGGACGATAAAGATCGAGAAATCTTCGATCGAAGGAGGTGCGAGCGATGGAGTATCGATTCCTAGGCCGGACGGGCCTTCAGGTTTCGGCGCTCTGTTTCGGCACACAGACCTTCGGATGGGGAGCTGATGAACGCACGGCACACGCGATGCTCGACCGGTTCGTAGATGCAGGCGGGAATTTCCTCGATAGCGCAGACAGCTACAATCAAGGACAATCCGAAACGATCGTAGGAACATGGCTCAAGTCACGGAAAAACAGGGATCACCTTGTGATCGCCACAAAGGTCTTCTTCCCTACAGGACCTGGGCCCAACGACAGGGGGCTCTCGCGGAAACATCTCCTGACCGCGGTGGAGGGGAGCCTCCGAAGGTTGCAAACCGACTACATCGACCTTTACCAGATGCACTGTTGGGATGCAGCGACACCGCTGGAGGAAACGCTTGAGACCCTCAACGACCTTGTACGCTCTGGGAAGGTCCGCTATATCGGAGCTTCCAACTTCACCCCTTCCCAGCTTGATCGCGCCCTCATGTTAAGCCGGTTTCATGGCTGGGCACGCGTGGAGTGCTTGCAACCAGAGTACAGCCTCCTTGTCAGGAGCCCGGAATGGGAATTGCTCCCTCTCTGCCGCGCGGAGGGTGTCGGGGTCATTCCTTGGTCTCCCCTGGCCGGAGGATGGCTAACAGGAAAGTACCGGAAGGGTCAGCCCATCCCTCCAGAGAGCCGTGCCGGCCGGAGGGACCGCTTCGAAGATCTCCCCGAACAGCGAGCCACGGAGCAGGCCTGGGAGGTAATCGAAACCCTCGTAGAAGTAGCGAGGGAGGTCGAGAAGACGCCGTCCCAGGTCGCCCTGAACTGGTTGCTCCAGCAACCGGGTGTAACAGCACCGATCTTCGGAGCCCGCACGATCGAACAGCTCGAGGAAAACCTCGGGGCGGTAGGGTGGAAGTTGTCCTCTGAACATGTGAAGCGGCTCTCTGATGTTAGCTCCATACCCTGGCCGTCCCCCTACAGCTTCATCGCCCGGTATACCCGGGAAAGGCCTGGGAAGGAACCGCTCGCGCCATAGAGAACACTAGACAGAGAGCCGATGAAGACCGTTGCCGTTGTGGGCAGCATCATCACGGACCTAGCGGTTCTCACTCCACGTTACCCGAATCGAGGGGAGAACATCCTCGCGCACCGGCTGCAGATTGGACCGGGAGGGAAGGGAGCAAACGCGGCTGTCGCGGCAGCTCGCCTTGGCGCTAGGTCTATTCTCGTGGGCAGGGTAGGCGACGACGAATTCGGTCGGCAGGAGCTCGCTGCGCTCCGCGCCGAAGGCGTCAATATCGACGCGGTAGGGATCGACCCAGAGGTCCAGACAGGCACAGCGATCATCCTCGTTGACGATGAAGGAGAGAATACCATTTTGGTCATTATCGGGGCCAATGCCAAGTTAACCCCCTCCCACGTGGAGGAGGGCCTGGCTCCGCACTGGCAATCCCTAGACGCTCTCCTTGTAAACTTTGAGGTCCCCCCGGAGACAGTCGCAGCTGCCGTGGAAGGGGCATCGTCCCGCGGTATCCCGGTGATTGTGGACGCTGGACCTCCCCGTACGTACGGACCGGAGATCTGGGCCAAAGCCACAGTGATCTCTCCCAACGAGCTGGAACTCTCCACGCTTGTTGGATACCCCGCCGCAGAGGAGAACCAGGTCCAAGCGGCGCGTGAACTTCTCAAAGCAGGTCCGAAAGCTGTAGTCCTCAAACTTGGTGCACGAGGATCGCTCTTGGTCACGGAGGAGGAAGTTCGCCGGATCCCCGCATTCCAAGTGCATGTTGTCGATACCACGGGGGCCGGGGATGCGTTTAGCGGTGGCCTTGCGGTGGCCCTCGCTGAGGGAATGCCCCTGCACGAGGCGGTCCGCTTCGCCAACGCCGCAGGAGCGCTTGCCACGACCCGCGTGGGGACGCTGAGAGTCATGCCATGGCGAGCTGAGGTCGAACAGTTGCTCAAGAACCAGCCCGACCAATAGATCCGCATGTCTCCAGAGCCTTCCCCCTCACAGAGACGATACCGCGCAGTGATCTTTGACCTCGATGGGGTCCTGGTCGACAGTGAACCCATTCATTTTGAGGCTCTTAACGAGATCCTGTCTCAAGAAGGGATTACCCTCACCGAGGAAGAGAACCAAGAGTTCCTTGCCCTACCGGCTAACGAAGTATGGGGACGATTGGCCGGCCGGTATGCCCTACGCGGCCAAGTAGAGGAGTACCTTCAGCGATATGAGAAAGAGGTGATGCATGCATTCCAGAAACCTCTGAAGAGCCCACCCTTCCTCCCAGATCTCCTCCATACCCTGCAGAGCAAAGGAATCGCCCTGGCTGTCGCATCCTCATCCAGGCGCGAGTGGATCGAGAAGATCCTGACCACGCTGAATCTCCGGGAATATTTCGCCGTCATCGTCTCCAGTGATGACGTCCAACGCGGGAAGCCCGATCCGGAGGTTTATCTCTCTGCAGCTCAGCGCTTAGGTATTCACCCGCAGGAGTGCCTTGCAGTAGAAGATGCACCAAACGGCGTTTTGAGCGCCAAAAGGGCAGGGATGGACGTAGCCGTGGTCCAAGCGTTCTCTCCACACAGTGGTCCCATCCGGCAAGCCGACTTCACAGTGGGTTCTTTACTCGACATCCTCGCGTTGGTTACCCCTTCCCAAGAGCTGCCTCCCGCATCCGGCGGACGGTGATCCGAAAATCCTCCCCGGTGAACAAGCCTGTGGATCCACCAACAAGGACGTTGGCCCCCCTCGCGACGAGGAGAGGAATGGTCCTCTCATTGACGCTTCCATCCACCTCGATATCCACGGCCCTTCCCCTCTCCCGAAGGAAGTTAGACACCGCCTCGATTTTGGGGATCACCGCAGGGACGAAGGGTTGCCCAGCGAAACCGGGGTCCACGGTCATCAGGAGCACCACCTCCACATGATCCAGCACATACAGGAGGCCATCGACGGGCGTAGCCGGGTTCAGTGCGACGCCCGCTTCCATCCCCAGACGATGAACCTCCTGGAGGGTCCTGTGGAGGAGCGGGCACGCTTCAAGGTGAACGATGACGCGGTCGCATCCAGCTTCTGCCAGGGAGGAGAGCAAAACCTCCGGTTGCTCCACCATCAGGTGGGCTTCGAACGGGAGACGTGTCAGGGGCCGCAGGCAGCGGAGGAACCCCGGGCCAAGCGCGAGGTTCGGAACGAACCCTCCGTCCATCAAGTCGAAGTGGAGGAGATCTACCCCTGCTTCTTCAAGGCAGGCGACCTGTTCTGCGAGGCGCGTGAGGTCGGCGCACATCAGGGAAGCAGCGATCTTTACGCTCACTTGGCATACCTCACTCCCCGGGAAAGCGAGATCGCGGCGATGGCCAGCACTGTACCTCTTGCCACGTACTGATAAAACGGAGGGACACGGAGCAGGTTCAACACATTCCCTAAGATGGTCATGATGAGGGCTCCCATGAATGTTCCGGTGAGGGAACCAATCCCGCCCACAAAACTCACCCCGCCGAGGACCGAGGATGCAATCGCGTCCAGTTCGTATCCCTCGCCGGCGATGGGGTAAGCGGAATCGAGCCGCGCCGCCGCCATCACACCCCCAAGCCCCGCACAGAACCCAGAGAAGGTGAACGCATAGAGTTTCACCAGGTCCGCCTTCACTCCCGAATACCGCACCGCATCCTCATTTCCGCCAATGGCATAGATGTAGCGACCGATCCTCGTCCGGGAGAGCACGAGCTGGCCTCCAATATACACTGCCAGCATGAGGAACGTCAGGCCGGAGAACGGCCCAAAGTAGGTGGCGATGCTGCGGAACTCTGGAGGGAACAGGGAGATCGGCACCCCACCGCTCCAGATCAGAGCTCCACCCCGGGCGACAGCCATCATCGCCAACGTGGCCACAAAGGATGGGATGCGGACCTTGGTGACGAGAAGGCCGTTCACGGCGCCACACAGAATCCCCACTAGAATCCCGATTCCGATGGCCAGATACCCTGAGACTCCCCACCACTTCATGAATCCGGCGGCAACGACACCGGAGAACGCAAGGACTGCGCCAGGGGAGAGGTCGATTCCCCCGGTGAGGATCACATACGTCTCCCCCGCGGAGAGAACGGCGATCACAGAGACCTGCGCCAGGATGTTCCGGATGTTTGTCGCGGAGAGGAAGTGCGGGGAGAGAATCGACGAGACGACAATGAGGAACAGGAGTGCCGAGAAAGGCAAAAGCTCCCGGTATTCCCCAAGCCTACCGAGCGTGGTCACCGCGTTTCCCCTTGAAACGAACCTCAAACTCCCTTCCTCCTTCCCTGCCCTCACAAAGTGGTGACCCGTTCTTCGATCCCCATTGCACAGGCCATGACCCGATCCTTTGTTGCTTCCTCCCGGGGGAACCTCCCTGTCACCCTTCCCTTGTGAAGAACCAGGATGACGTCAGCAATGGAAAGGACCTCCTCCACATCGCTGGAAGCAAGGAGGATCGCCATTCCCTCTTGGGCGAGCTGGGAGAGGAGCCTCCTCACCTCTACCTTCGCACCCACATCGATCCCCTTTGTGGGTTCATCCACCAGGAGGACCTTTGGCTTTGTCTCCAGCCATTTGGCAATGACAACCTTTTGCTGGTTCCCCCCGCTGAGGGCTTTGACCTTCTGCCTCGGGCTCCTTGCAGCGATCCGCAATTTCTCCATCCACCTCTTGGTCACCTCAGCCTCCTTGGCTCCGTCGATGAAGAAGAGCATCCTGCTTAGCTCATGGAGTTTCGGCAGGGTGAGGTTGGCGGCCACGCTCATCTCGGAGATCAGTCCCTGGGTCCTGCGGTCCTCTGGAACATAAGCAAGTCCATGAAGCTGTGCTTCATAAGGGGTCCGGATCCGTACCTCCTTGCCCTCGATCCAAATCTTTCCCTTCACCACCCGCTCCATCCCCCACAGTGCCTTGCACACCTCTGTCTTTCCTGCGCCAAGGAGGCCCGTGATGCCCAGGATCTCCCCCTTCCGGATGCGGAAATGGATATCCGTGAGATTCACGGATCCCGTGCCGGCGGTGGAGAGACCTTCAACGGCAAGCACAACCTCTCCCGCCAAAGCAGCTTCCTTCGGATAGAATGCCTCAATGGTCCTGCCGGTGATCCAGCGGATGATCTCTTGCTTCGAGATCCCTTGCACATCTGCGGTCCCTACCACCCGGCCGTCACGAAGGACGGTCACCCTGTCGCAGATTTCGAAGACCTCGTCGATGCGGTGCGTGATGTAGATGATCGAGATCCCTTTCCCTTTCAATGACCGGATGAGCTCAAAGAGCCGTTCGATCTCCTTGACGGCTAATCCAGAGGTAGCCTCATCCATGATCAGGATCTTGGCGTTCATGGAGAGCGCCCGCGCAATCTCAACTTTCTGCTGATCGCCAAAACTTAAGCGTCCTACTTTCATTTGGGGGTCGATGCCATCCCCCAGCATCTGGAGGATCTCCCGGGCGTGCGCATAGGCCGCAGCAAAATCTACAAATGGCGAAAGCGGCCTTGTGGGCTCCCTTCCGAAAAGGATATTCTCCGCAACGCTGAGGTTCGGGAAGAGACTGAGCTCTTGATGGATCATCGCGATCCCCAAGCTTTTCGCCACAGAAGGATCGGTGATCTCCACCTCCCTGCCTTCGAGGAGGATCCGCCCTGTATCCTTCCGGTAGATCCCGGTAAGGATCCGCATCAGGGTTGTCTTGCCCGCCCCGTTCTCGCCCAGGAGGCCGTGGACCTCCCCCCTGCGGAGCTCCAGATCCACATCCTCCAGGGCCTTCACGCCCGGAAAGGATTTGCTGATTCCTTCTACCTTCAGGAGAACATCCACCTTCTCGGCTCCCATGCGGAAAGGCTTTGAACTTAAGGTAGGGAGGCGGGCCCAGGGGATGCCCCCTGGGCCCGCACCCTGTTCGCGCCAGGGGTCCAGGCAGGTCTACTTCGTGCCTGGGAGTTTCGGAGGCGTCTTTGTGACTTTGTCTACCTGGCCCACGTTCTCCTTCGTCACCACCATGGTGGGAGTCCCAATGAGTAGGGCTCCTGTAGGCTTGTAGACGGGAGTCCCCTTCGGAGGCTTCCACCCCTCCCGGATGTGCCGAGCGGCAGCCTCAACACCCCAGTATCCCATGATGTAAGGAGCCTGGGCAACGGTGGCTGCGAATTCCCCACGTTTCACCGCCTCTACAGCATCCTTAATGGCATCGAAGCCCACGATGATCACCCCATCAGGGAACCCTACCTTCAACCCAGCAGCCTTCAAGGCCTCCAGGGCTCCGAGGGCCATCTCATCGTTGGCCGCGATCACGCCATGGATGTCCTTGGTGGTGCCGAGGATGTCCTCCATCACCTTAAGACCTGTGGCCCGGTCGAACTTCGCCGTAAGATCTGCGACGATGTCCACTTCCTTCGCCTTCTTCAGGGGATCCAGCACGTTCTTGAATCCCTGTCCACGTTCAATCGCAGAGGAGGCACCTGGAGTCCCTTCCAGGACGACGATCCTCCACGGCTTCTTTTTCTTGGCTGCCTGGAGGAGCTCGATGAGCTTCTTCGCTCCCTCCATTGCGGCCTTTACGTTATCTGTCCCGATGTAGGCAATCCGGTCTCCCCCGACCACGTCCCGGTCAAGGGTGAATACAGGGATCTTCGCTGCGTTCGCTTTCTTTACGGCCGCGACGAGCCCCTCCGCAGTGATGGGGTTGAGCAGGATGGCGTCCACCTTAGCGGCAATGGCATCCTCCACCTGCCGCGTCTGTTGCTCGACATCGTTGCGCGCATCATAGGAGATGACCTCAACAGCAAACTTCTTCCCGGCGGCTTTGGCGCCATCAACCATGTCCACGAAGAACGGATGCGCCAGGCTGCTGACGAACACCGCCGCCTTCACCGGCTTCGGCGCCACAGACCCAGGCGCCGCTAGGGCAAGAAACAACCCCACGCAGATGACAACGCTCGCCAGCTTCCGTATAGACATCTCCCTCCCCTCCTTATTCAAAGAATCCTGGAGACGCTAGCTCCGCTCTGCGATGAACTGTTCCACCTCCTCTCGTGCAGGCATCGAGGGCTGAGCTCCCATCCGGGTGACTGAGAGCGCCCCCACGTAGTTTGCAAACCGTGTTGCCTCTAGAAGATCCTTCCCCTCCGCAAGGGCGACGGCAAACCCTCCCGCGAATGCATCGCCAGCGGCGGTTGTATCCACGGCCTGTACGGGAACCCCAGGCACGTGATGGACGCCCGAGGGACCCATGAGAAGGGCGCCCGAGGGACCCAGTTTGACAATCACAACAGGCACGCCCCTCTCTTGGAGGATCCTTGCAGCATCCCTTGCCTCCTCCGGTCCATGAATAGGGATCCCGGTGAGCACCTCCGCCTCGTGTTCGTTGGGGACAAGCACATCGACAAGCTCATACATGCGTGCAGGGAGCGGGGCAGCGGGCGCGGGGTCCAGGATGACCGGCACTCCATGGTTCTTGGCGATCTGCGCAGTATAGAGCACCGTCTCTATAGGGATCTCCAACTGGAGGATCAGCGCCCGCGCATCCTTCATGACTTCTTCTGCTTGGTCCACATCTGCTGGGGAGACATGCATGTTTGCTCCAGGAGCGACCACGATCGCATTGTTCCCTGATCCGTCCACAGCGATGAAGGCAACTCCCGTCGCGTGCACTGGGTCCTCCAGGACGAATCGCGTATCTACTCCCTTGGAAGCGACGCTTTGCAGCAACTCCCGCCCAAAGGTGTCTTTCCCCACGCGCCCGACCATGAACACCTCTGCACCGAGGCGGGCCGAAGCCACCGCTTGGTTTGCGCCCTTCCCACCAGGGTATGTGTGAAACTCCTCGCCGAGCACCGTTTCCCCCACGGCCGGGATCCGCGGCGTTTTGATCACCAGATCCATATTGAGGCTCCCAACCACCACGATCCTAGGCCCCATCACCGCACCTTCCGCATCCACACGATTCCCGGATCACAAGCCTCGGAGCCAAGAGGACCCTCCTCACCCGTTTCCTCCCTCTCTCAAGGCGTTCCACGATCATCTCCACAGCCAGCTGGCCCATCTGGCGCTTTGGTTGGGCAACAGTGGTGAGAGCAGGTTTGACCAGGGAGGCCACCATGATATCGTCAAAACCCACGACGGCCACATCCTCAGGGATGCGGAAGCCACATTCCTCGATTGCTTTCATGGCTCCCAATGCCATGATGTCGCTGGAGGCCAGGAGTGCAGAGGGAGGGTCTCCTTCTCCCAGGATCTCTTGCATCGCTGCGTAGCCCCCCTCGAAGGTGAACCCCCCGTTCTTGACGAGACGGGGGTCGACGGGAACCCCAGCTTCCCGCATCGCTTTCCGGTACCCTTCCCAGCGCTCCACCGCAGTACTCAGGGGCAATGGCCCTGTGATGATGCCAATCCGCTTGTGGCCCAGGGTGAGGAGATGTCTTGCAGCTTCGTATGCTCCCCTTTTGTTGTCCACAAGCACAGAGTCCGCATGAATCCCAGGGATCTCCCGATCGAGCATCACGAGGGGAATTGGGCTTTCCAGCGGAGTGCTGCGATTCACTTCGTTGGAACCGGCGGTGACGAAGATCACCCCATCTACCTGCTTCTCCCCGAGGACGTTCAGATAGGTCCGCTCCCGCGCCGGATCGTTCTCCGAGTTACAAAGGATGACGGTATACCCGTAATCCCGTGAAGCATCCTCTACACCCTTCGCCACCTCTGCGAAGAATGGATTGGTGATATCCGGGACGATCAGGCCGATGGTGTATGTCCGCTTCTTCTTGAGGCCCCTGGCCAGGGCGTTTGGCCGGTAGTTCAGTTTCTCTACGGCGTGCAGGACTCTGCGCCGTTTCTCCTCGTTCACAGGGGCGGTACCGTTCAATACGCGGGAGACGGTACTTGCAGATACCCCTGCCTCCCTTGCGACATCGTGGATCGTCGTTGCCATGGGATGAAATCGTTTTCAAAACTCAGTTTTTCTATTCGCCTCTTATGGGCAATTCTCCTCCTCAAAGGAATCAGGAAAGAGTGGCTGTAAAGGAGCCTGCAAAAGATTCCGGCGGGACTCCTTAAAAGATCACCCCGGAGATAAGGATAATGTTTGCGTAGGGAGTACACTCTCCCGTCCGTACCACTGCTTTGGCTCCGGAGACTTTGGCTTTAAACTCCTCATGGGGGATTTCTTCAATGGGAACGGCAGCAAAGAGAGATCTCACCTGCTCGTACAGCTGGGGACTGCGCTCGGACATCTCCCTTGCCACAATGACGCGTTCAACCTGGAGTTCTTGGAGAATCGCCTCCACCGTCTCCAGGAACCCGGGGACTCCTTTCACAAGCGCGAGGTCTACCTTGCGCACGCTTCCGGGAATCGGTAACCCGCTATCAGCCACGACAAGGGCGTCGGTATGACCCATCGTGGCAATGATGTGGGAAAGCTCGCTGTTCAACACTCCCCCTTTCTTCATCACCAACCTCCTTGTGCGTCTCCGTACCTGCAAAATCTCATGAAGGAAGTTTCTCAACACGTCTCAGGAGGCGGGCGGCGCCGAAGCCGGCGAGACCGAGGAGGGGCGCGAGCGGGGAGAGGAGGCCAACCGGCGTGAGCTGCAGCAGGTCCAGGTAGTACTTGAACCCCAACCGCAGGTCGGGGAGGTACCAGGGGAACTTCACATCCCAGAGCCAGTAGAAGTAGGCCACCTGGAGAACCAAGGCGCCGGCAACCAGCGCGGCGGTATCCAGCCCTGCGAAAGCAGCCTCTCCTGGCGTCCTCCGGGCGCTCAGCGCCCCTGCAAGCAAGACCCCAACGGCCAGGGCGATCACGGCGTCGATCATACGCGCGGTGAAGAATTGCAAGATCTGCTCCTCTGTGTTAAAGACACTGAGTGACCAGTGAAACCCCCTTCCGAAAAAGAGCGCCAGCGCAACCAAAAAATACGCCACCATTCCCCCAAGCGCCATCGCCAGCGATCCGCGCTTGGCAGACCACACGGCGTACAGGAGAACAGGGAGGATCGACCCTGCAGCGAGGGGAAGGCGCCGGAAGCGCTCGGAGTTCAACTTCTCCCGTTTGACCTGCGTCAAGGAGGTCCAAAGGGCCTTCTGGGCAGAGAGGACGTCGCCGGTTAGGACCTCCATGTTCGCCACGGGTGGGACACTCCTCCCAAGCTGACGAATGGAGAAATCTACGATTGCTTTCTGCTGGTCGACCCACCGCTTCACCGCCGGCTGGAGGTCTCCTTCCAAGGCTTCCACCAGAGGGCGCCCGTTGTTATGGGCAGGGATGGGAAGGCCGAGGAGAATGGAGATGGTGGGAGCGATGTCCATTTGACGGACCTCTGGCCCCTTGAGCCCAGGCCGGATCCCCTCCCCCGCCAGGACAAGGGGGGTCCGCCTGACCTCGGGTTCCCAGCCTCCATGCCCTCCGCGATCGATGTGGCCATGATCTGCCGTGACAATGAGAACAGTTCCCTGGCCGGCGGCTTGGTGGATCTGCCCGATGTATTCATCCACCCTCCGGATGGCCTCTGCGTACACTGGGCTTACTGCGCCGAAGCTGTGGCCCGCGACATCAGGGCCGGGAAAGTGCACGACGATCAACCGCGCAGGGGTCTTCAGGAGATCGATGGCGGCATCGGCAATCACCGCGTCGGTGCGATACAACCCCTCAACGTCCCCGTACTTCGGGTCGGGCACGATGCGACGATCATCGATCCATGGGCCAAATAACTCCCGCCATCCCGGCGTCCCGGCGAGCGCTGTTCGCATGCCTACCCGCTTGGCTGCCGCGAAGATGCTATCGACCTGAACGGGCCCCTTGTACCAGTTTGTGGTGACGCCACTCACCTCTTGGGGGGCGCCTGAGATGATGACCGTCCAGCCTGGGAGCGAGAGGGATGGTTCGCCTGCCCAGGCGACGAAATCGGCCCCTAGGTCTCGCAGCGCATTCAAGTTAGGCATCCTGCGGGAAGCGTCCTCGCGGAGACCGTCTATAACGACGAGCACGAGGCGGTGCGCCAGCGGTCTCCCTGCTTCGCCCTCCACGAGCGGGCGGGCATACGGGCTTTTGTAGTGCACAACGGCGTTCCAGCTCGACTCCGCCAAGCGTTGGGATCCGTACCCCACCGCAACGAGGACCACGGCGACCGCGAGACCTGCCAGGATCCTCCGGACCATCTCTCCCTCCACACAAAGAAAATGGGGCGAGCAGAAGACCGGCACGCAGGGACTCTATTCGCCCCAGAAAAATGGAATTCCTTGCAGGTGAGCGAGGCAACTAGAGGGAGTTGAAGCGGTTCATTGCCACCGCAACCCCACGGGTGAGGATGACCTCCACGGCCTCTGCAGCGCGACGGACCGCCTCCTGGAGCAGCGGTGCTTCCTCTGTAGGAATCGGGCTGAGCACGTAGTCCGCGGGATCCACGTCTTTGGGGGGACGGCCGATGCCGATCTTCACCCTGGTGAACAGGTCCGTCCCCAGGCTCTCCAAGATGGAACGGACACCCTTATGCCCCCCGTGTCCTCCGCGGGTCCGGATCCGGATGACGCCGACAGGGAGATCGAGATCGTCATGGATCACAATGAGGTCCATGGGGTCCACGGTGTACCGCTTGCATAGGTCGGCGACGGCGATCCCGCTGAGGTTGACATATGTCTGCGGCTTTGCCAGGATCACGGAGCAGCCGTCGATTGCGCCGCGACCGAGGATCGCCCATCCCTCCTCGGTACGAACGGGGATCTTCTTCACCGTGGCCAGGAGATCCACAACCTCAAATCCAAGGTTATGCCGTGTCCCAGCGTAGGCACGCCCTGGATTCCCAAGCCCGACAACCAGCTTTTCTCCCATGCACAGCGCCACCCAATCCGGGAGAAAGGGCTCAAGCAGTCCTAAGCACCATTTACTCCTCTTCCGCTTCCTCCGGTGCCCTAGGCATTTGGGGGACCTGTGGCGGTGCCGCCTCCGCAGGAGCAGGGACCTCTTCCTTGGCCGGGGCGAGGATACTCACCACAACTTCCTCGGGAGGAGTCCGCACGCTGACTCCGTCTGGAATCTTCAGTTCAGAGACGTGGATCGTATCCCCAATGTCCAGGTGGGAGATGTCCACTTCGATATGCTCGGGGATCTGTGTGGGGAGGCATTCCACCACCAGGAAGCGGAGGTGTTGTTCGAGGATCCCCCCCGCGGCGACCCCCTTCGCCTGTCCAACGAGAATGACGGGGACCTCAAGCTCAATGGTCTCCTCCAGACTCACCGCCACGAGGTCGGCGTGGATCACATCCCTCCCATAGAGATCCTGCTGGAGCTCCTTGAGCATGACTGTAGCCCTGTCCACTTCCCCGTCCTTGTGGATCTCCAGATCAATGAGCACGTTCTTGCCGGCAGCGGTATGCAGGACCTCCAGCAATCGCTTGCGCTCGACCGCGAGAGGTGTAGGGGATCTGCCCTTCCCGTAGAGAATCGCCGGGATCTTCCCTATAAGCCTCAGCTTTTTCGCTGCACTCTTCCCCGTCTTTGTCCTTACCTCCGCGGGGAGGACCACACGCTCCATACGTTCTCCCTCCTCAACGCTTGCAGCCAGGATTCGATTATAACACCACCCCTCCTCCCTGTCCAATGGCCCAGCTTCCAATTCCCTGAAAATTCCTGCACCTCCCATCCCTCTCCCTGCGCTCCGGGAGCGAAGGACCTAGCTCTGCTCTGGAGGACATCAGATGAACCCAGCGAATACACATGTGGAATGGCTACGGGAAGGAAACTGATCGATCAGGGTACCACCCCCCCACAGCCCCCTTCCGGGGTTCCGGACCGGGAGCTTAGCCTCCTCGAGGAGATGGTGCGCACAATCCTGGAAGCTGCAGAGGTTTTGACCTCCGCAATGGAGGGCGAGGTCCCATTCCCCCAAGCGTGGCAAGCCATCCTGGACCTGGAGCACAAGGGCGATGCCATTGCCCGGGATCTCTTCGATGCCCTGATGGTTCCACACCAGCCCCCCGCGGATGGGGAGGCCCTCAAGGCGCTCATGGGGTACCTCGACGACGTCCTCGATGCCATCGAGGCCGGCGCAGCGAGGCTCGTGATCTACCACATCCACCGCCCTATCCCGCAAGCTCGGGAGATGGCCAGGATCGTGCGCGAGTCTGCCCAACAACTCCACGAGGCCGTGGGACAGCTTCGGCGTATGCAGGAGGTATTCCCCCACACGAGGGCCCTTCACCGCCTGGAGAACCGTGCCGACGACCTGCTGCGGGAGGGGCTAGAGCTCCTGTTCACCGAGGAGGAAGACCTCAAGAACGTGCTGAAGTGGAAGGACATCTTCGAGGCGCTGGAGGCCAGCACCGACCGGTGCGAGGACGTCGCCAACGTCCTGGAGACGCTCCTCATCCAGACCGGAGGAGCCGGGAGGCTTGTTGCCGGCCGCGTGGTGATCGACGTGGACCGCCACGAGGTCACCGTCGCTGGGAAACCTGTAGCGCTTTCCACAAAGGAGTTCGGTGTGCTCCACCTCCTCCTCCGCCACCAGGGGAAAGTGGTGCGCCGCGAGCGGCTACTGAACGAGGTGTGGGGAGAGGACTATTTCGGCGATACCCGGACACTCGATACCCACATCGGATGGCTCCGCAAAAAGTTGGAAGCGGAAGGCGGCATTCGCATCGTGACCGTCCGCGGCATCGGCTACCGGCTGGACCTCAGCGATCGGACTTCCTCGTGAGGTACTGCGCCCCACGATTTTGCATCCCCTTGGAATAGATTTCAACCTCCCTTCAAATTCCTATCCCCACATCTTCACTTCTCCCGCGTACGCTGAACAGCAGAAAAACCACGATAGGAGGAAAAAGATGCGAAATATGCGAAAGGCCTGGATTTCCTTGGTACTGGTTGCCCTTGCAGTTCCTTTGCTCGTTGGAAGCATCAGTACCTCCCATGCCCAGGCACCTGTGACGCTCAACGGGGCAGGCGCAACATTCCCCTACCCGCTCTATTCGAAATGGTCCCAAGTGTATGCGGCAGAAAAGGGCGTCCGGATCAACTACCAGTCCATTGGCTCAGGCGGCGGCATCCGGCAGTTCATTGCGAAGACCGTGGATTTTGGCGCCAGCGACGGCCCAATGACAGATGAGCAGATCCGCCAAGCCGGCGGCCGCGTCTTGCACATCCCGATGGTGGCGGGCGCGGTGGTCCCCGTGTACAACATCCCGGGCGTCGGGCCTGGACTGAACTTCACCGGAGACGTTCTCGCCGACATCTTCCTCGGGAAGATCACCAAGTGGAACGACCCGCGCCTAGCTAAGCTCAACCCAAACGTCAAGCTCCCCTCAGCTGACATCGTCGTAGTGCACCGGTCCGACGGCTCCGGCACGACGGCGATCTGGGCGAACTACCTCAGCAAGGTGAGCGCGGAGTGGAAGTCCAAGGTCGGCGAGGGCACCTCGGTGAACTGGCCCACCGGCCTCGGGGGAAAGGGAAACGAAGGCGTAGCGGGGCTGGTCAGGCAGACCCCCAATTCGCTGGGCTACGTGGAACTTGCCTACGCGGTGACCAACAAGATGACGTTTGGAAAGGTCCGCAACAAGGCTGGCCAGTTCATCCAAGCGTCGCTATCGACCACCACCAGGGCAATGGAGGGCGCTCTGAAAGCAATCCCAGAGGACTACCGGATTTTCATCACCGACCCTGAGGGAAGGGATGTCTATCCCATCGCCGGTTTCACTTGGATCCTCATCTACGGGGAGCAACCCGACCCGGTGAAGGGGAAAGCCCTGGTGGAGTTCCTTTGGTGGGCGACCCACGATGGACAGAAGTATGCCCCGCCGCTCCTCTATGCGCCTCTGTCCAAGGGTCTGGTTCAACGCATTGAGAAGACCCTGAAGACCGTCACATCGAGGGGGGAACCCCTCCTGCCGTAGAGGAAACAACCATGGCATCGGAGCTGGTACAACAATCGTAAGACCGGTCGCCAAGCGCAACGGCGACCGCATCTTTTCCCTCTTCCTCGTTGTCGTCACAGCGGCAGTGCCCCTGCTCATGGGAGCCATCCTCGTCGCGCTCACGTCGGCAGCGTGGCCGGCCATCCGACAGTTTGGGTTGGCGTTCTTCGTCACGTCCACGTGGGATCCTGTTGCCCTGAAGTTCGGCGCGCTCCCGTTCATCTACGGGACGCTGGTATCCTCGGCGCTCGCCCTTGCCCTGGCGGTCCCCCTCGGCCTCGGGGTTGCGATCTTCCTGTCCGAGATGGTGCCGGATTGGCTCCGCGCGCCCATCCGCTTCCTCGTCGAGCTCCTCGCAGCGATCCCCAGCGTGGTGTACGGGCTGTGGGGGATCTTCGTCTTGGTGCCGTGGGTGCGAACCGCCCTCGGCCCTTTCCTCAAGGCTCATCTGGGGTTTCTCCCCCTGTTTACTGGCCCGCCCATCGGCATTGGCATGCTCACGGCTGGGTTGATCCTGGCCATCATGATCATCCCGTTCATCGTCGCAGTCGGCACGGAGGTCATGCGCGCGGTCCCCAACACCCAACGAGAAGCTGCGATCGCGCTTGGAGCGACCCGGTGGGAGACGACGCGCACCGCCATATTGCCCTATGCACGCTCCGGGATCATCGGAGCCATCTTTCTCGCCCTGGCGCGTGCGTTGGGAGAGACCATGGCCGTCACCATGGTCATCGGCAACGTCCCCCAGATCAAAGCTTCGCTCCTGGCGCCTGCGCACACGATCCCTGCTGTCATTGCAAACGAGTTCACCGAAGCTACGACCGATCTTTACCTCGCAGCGCTGCTGTATGCAGGGCTTGTCCTCTTCGTCGTGACCCTGGTCGTCAACATTCTCGCGCGGCTCCTGGTCACACGGGTGGCGAGGGGCGTGGAGGCGATTCGGGAGTAGCCATGGACCTGCGATACTACAGGAGAAAGTGGACGGATGCCGCAATGACGGCTGTGACGTTGCTGTGCACAGCCATTGTCCTCGCCCCGCTCTTTCTGATCTTGCTCTTCCTCGTAAAAACCGGCATCTCCGCGATCAACTGGGATTTCTTTACCAAGCTGCCAGGCCCAGCCGGCGAACCAGGAGGAGGCATGGCCAACGCCATGGTAGGAACTCTGATCCTCGTCACCCTGGCCGGGTTGATGGGAGTCCCCCTGGGAGTGTTTGCAGGCCTCTATGTCGCGGAGCATCCAAAAGCCCGACTTGCCGCCGTCGCTCGGTTTACGGCTGACGTCCTCAATGGAGTGCCCAGCATCGTGGCAGGGCTGTTCGCCTACGTTGTGATCGTCCTGCCGATGCGACATTTCAGCGCGCTATCCGGAGGCCTG
Source organism: bacterium (assembly GCA_030550015.1). Classification (GTDB taxonomy): domain Bacteria; phylum Sysuimicrobiota; class Sysuimicrobiia; order Sysuimicrobiales; family Thermofontiviventaceae; genus Thermofontivivens; species Thermofontivivens primus. The sequence continues at coordinate 36,820 of JAUQQG010000064.1, forward strand.
GCACTGGCGGTGCTCCTCCTTCCCATCGTTCTGCGGACCACGGAGGAGATGGTACGGTTGGTGCCGCAGAGCATCCGGGAGGCCGCGCTCGCCCTCGGGATCCCTTGGTGGAGAATGACCTTGCGCGTCACCCTGCCCACGGCTGCAGCCGGGATCACCACAGGGATCATGGTGGGGGTGGCTCGCATTGCTGGGGAGACGGCGCCACTTTTGTTCACGGCTTTTGGGAACCGGTTTTGGAACTGGAACCCTCTCCAGCCAATAGCCGCGCTGCCCTTGCAGATCTTCTCTTATGCCATCTCACCATTTGAGGACTGGCACCGCCAGGCCTGGGCTGGGGCTCTAGTGCTGGTGACCATTGTGCTTGGGCTCAACATCATAGCCCGCTATGCAGCAACCCGTCAAACAAAACCACAATGAAACGCGAAGGAGCTGAGAAGGGACCATGAAACAGGTGATCGAACCCATCGAGGGCGTGCGGAAGGCCGTGACCGAGATGGAACAGAGAGCACAGATTCAGATACGAGACCTGCATGCGTGGTTTGACACACACCACGTCCTGCGGGGAATCACCTTGGAAATCGTCGAGCACAAGGTGACCGCGATCATCGGGCCTTCGGGGTGCGGGAAGACCACCTTCCTGCGGTGTCTGAATCGCATGCACGAGCTGGTCCCGGGTGCTCGCGTGAAGGGGCAAATCTTGATCGACGGCCAGGACATCTATGCCCCCGGAGTCGACCCCGTCTTCATCCGCCGCCGCATCGGCATGGTCTTCCAGAAGCCCAACCCCTTCCCCACGATGAGCATCTACGACAACGTGGCAGCGGGGCTCAAGCTCGCCGGAGAACGGAACCGGCGCAAGCTGGATGAGATCGTTGAACGGGCCCTCCGCCAGGCGGCGCTCTGGGATGAGGTGAAGGATCGCCTCCACAAGCCCGGAACCAGTCTTTCCGGTGGCCAACAGCAAAGGTTGTGCATCGCTAGAGCCCTCGCCGTGGAGCCGCAGGTTCTCCTCATGGACGAGCCTGCTTCTGCCCTCGATCCGGCTTCCACCCTCCGCATCGAGGAACTGGCGAGGGAGCTGGCGAAGGAGATCACCATCGTCATTGTGACGCACAACATGCAGCAAGCTGCGCGGGTCTCCGACTTCACCGCCTTCCTCCTCGAGGGAGAACTCGTGGAGTACGGACCCACGGACCAGATCTTCACCAAGCCAAAAGACCCGCGCACAGAGGACTACATCACCGGGAGGTTCGGATAGGACGGGAGACTTATGGGAGACCATCTCCGCGAGGCGTTTGACCGGGAACTGCAGGCTCTCCAGGAAGATCTCCTGGAGATGGCCAGAGCGACGGGTGAGCAGATCCACCGCGCCGTGGAAGCTCTCAAGGCGCTCGACGTGGATCTCGCTGACACCATCATCGCCGCGGACTATTTCATCGACCAGATGCAAGACCAGCTGGAACAGCGTTGTGTCCGGCTTCTGGCTACCCAGCAACCCATGGGCAGGGATCTCCGGGCGATCATGGCAGCCTTCGCCATCGGGATCGATCTGGAAAGGATGGCCGATCATGCCGAAGGGATCGCCAAAGCCACCAAGCGCCTCTCCGGCCGTCCCCACCTGAAACCCCTCATCGACATTCCCAGGATGGAGGAAATCTTTCAGGGGATGCTCGCGGACGCGCTGAATGCCTACATCAACAGGGACCCAGACCTCGCCGAGCGGATGACCGCGCAGGACGACGTGGTGGATGCCCTCCGCACCCAAGTCTTCAGGGAGCTGTTGACCATCATGATGGAAGACCCCAGAACCATCTCCCAAGCCCTTGACCTCATCCTCGTCGCCCAGCACCTCGAGCGCGCCGCTGACCACGCCACGAACATCGGGGAGCGGGTCATCTACATGGTCACCGGCGAGTTGAAGGAGCTCAACGTTTAAAGATCGGGTATCCTCACCTGGGAGAGCTCGACGCCGGCCTGC
>JAUQQG010000067.1 GCA_030550015.1 bacterium
CAGGAATCCCCTCGCCTGCGCTTCGCGAGAGCGGAGGAGATTACCTTTCCCCCACCGATGGTCTGGAGGGGGGAGTAGCGTCGAAGGACAAATGGATCCCCGCGTGCTGCCACAACAGGGGTTTCCAGCCGGACCTGGCCAACAGCGCTCTCCCCGGGACCAAGGACCTCCCGGTCCAGAAGGGCAAGCCGACCAAACGCCTCTGCTGTCCCCAGGTAGAAGCGCAGGCGGGTCATATGGGCAACGGGCGGTGCTTGAGGAAGAAGCTCGACGCGCACGTCGAGGAGCGTCGCAGGGGTAAAGGCTTGAGGGGTGACAAGGACGTCCCCTCGTTGGACCTCCTCCCTGGAGATTCCCGCGAGGTTCAGGGCAACACGGGTCCCGGCGATTCCCTCCTCCACCCACTGCCCATAACTCTGGATGCCTCGAACACGCACCTCTTTCCCTGACGGAAGCAGTTCCAGAACGTCTCCCGGCCGGATCCGCCCGCTCCAGAGCGTCCCTGTGACCACAGTCCCAAATCCAGGCATGACGAAACTCCTGTCTACAGGGAGACGGACAGGGCCCTCCTGGGGGTGTAGAGGGATCTCGTCGAGAAGCTTATCGATGGTTCGTATGAGCACGTCGAGGCCTTCCCCGGTCTTGGCGGAGACAGGGATAACCGGCATTCCTTGCAGGAAGGTCCCCTCCACCAGCTGAGCAACTTCTTCTTGGACGAGGGCGAGCCAAGCATGATCTTCAACGAGGTCGATCTTAGTGAGCACCACGACGCCACAGCTCGGGTGCAGGAAACGCAGGATGTCCAAGTGTTCCCGCGTTTGGGGCATCACTCCCTCGTCGCTTGCCACGACCAAAAGGACAAGATCGATCCCAGTCGCACCGGCAAGCATCGTCCGGATGAGTCTCTCGTGTCCAGGGACATCCACGATCCCAACCCTTCGCCCGCTTGGGAGGTCAAGATAAGCAAACCCAAGATCAATGGTCATCCCCCGTCGCTTTTCTTCTTCTAGCCGATCGGGGTCCATGCCGGTAAGAGCTTTCACGAGGGCACTCTTGCCGTGGTCGATGTGGCCTGCCGTACCAATGACGAACTGCCGCATAGCCGTTTCACGTGATGATTTCTCGTGTATCCGGGGTAAGGAGGGTTCGAAATACCTCGACCACTTCCTCCTCCTCACCGGGGAGAAGTGTACGAACATCAAGGAGGAGGGCATCCTCCCGAATCACCCCGATGAGGGGGAGGGGAAGGGAGCGCAACCTTTGATCCCATTTTTCCACGGGTTCGGTAAGGGGACGGATGGCCACCGCATAGGAGGGAAGATGGGCTTCAGGGAGGGAGCCCCCGCCGGCCTCAGCGGCCGTCTCTACCACAGTCGTCTCTGCAGTTCCCCTGAGGATCTCCTCTAATCTTCCACAAAGCTGGCGAGCCCGCCTTTCCAGTTCCTCCTGGGGAGCCGACAGCATGCGTAGGACGGGTACTTCTTGCCACGCACGTTCGGGATCAAGGTAGTGGCGAAGGGTTGCTACGAGAGCAGCAAGGTTGAGCTTGTCGATGCGCACGGCTCGGGCAAGGGGATGGGATTGGATCCGCCTGAGGACTTCTTTCCGGCCAACGATCAAGGCTCGGGCAAGGGGATGGGATTGGATCCGCCTGAGGACTTCTTTCCGGCCAACGATCAAGCCTGCCTGGGGACCTCCCAAGAGCTTGTCCCCGCTGAAGGTCACCACATCCACCCCTGCTTTTACCGCCTCCCCAACAGTTGGTTCCTGGGGTAGACCACGGCGGCCAAGGTCCAGGAGGGCACCGCTACCGAGATCGTACATCACTGGGATACCCGCGCGCCTCCCGAGTTGGACGAGCTCTGGGAGGGCGGTCTCATGCACAAATCCCCGGAGAGTGAAGTTGCTTCGGTGAACCTTCAGGAGAAGGGCCGTTTGGGAGGTAATGGCACGCTCATAATCCCACACGTAGGTCTTGTTTGTCGTTCCCACCTCCACGAGCTTGGCCCCGCTTGCCGCCATGACATCGGGCATCCGGAAGGTCCCTCCGATCTCCACGAGCTCTCCCCGGGACACAACGACCTCCTTCCCCTGGGCAAGGGCCGTCAGGACAAGAAGGACAGCTGCGGCGTTGTTGTTCACAGCAAACCCTGCCTCTGCCCCAGTCACCTGGACAAGAAGGGACTCGATGTGGGCATGCCGAGAGCCTCTTCCCCGCCCCTCCAGGCCGACTTCTAGGGTGGAATAGCTGGACATTTCTGCAACCGCCCTCCTTGCGGCCTCGCTCAGGGGTGCACGACCAAGATTGGTGTGGAGGATGACTCCAGTGGCATTGATCACCCTTCGCAGAGAGGGTAGGCTTTTTCGTGCGATCAGAGCACGGGCCTCGCGGAGGATGGCGCACGGGCCTCGCGGAGGATGGCCTCTATGGAGACATCTACGGTGGGGAGATCTTCCCTCATGAGGATCTGGCGCTTCTTTTCTAGCACCTCTCGGACACAAGCCACAACCAGCGCGCGGGGATAGCGGAGAAGATACCCCTCGGCGTCGAGATGGGCGAGGACACGCTCAACCTGGGGGAGCTGACGGAGCGAGGCCTTCGGGTCCATGGGCCCTCCCCTGGCCATTGCCCCCATTACCGGAAGAGAAAGCCCAGGAGAGCTCCACAGGTGATGAGGATGACCAGAACAACAACCAGCTGGCCAAGGTCCCTACGGACCCATCTCACCACTACTTCCTCCCCGATCACACTTTCCTGGGACGTTGCCTGCGGCCTCAGGCGAACGCCGCACTTCCGGCACACGATCTTCCCAGGAGGGTTCTCCGTGCCACACTTCGGGCAACGCATCCTTAAGCCTCCCTGTTCGAGATCTATGAGCCTCGGACCAGTCTCACCTTTTCCTTAAGCAATGTAACTACCTCCAGAGGTACTTCTACGCTCCCAACCTGGACCCGTGGGGCAAGATCGCCTCCGTGAAAGTCGGTACCCCCTGTGGTGAGGAGACCAAGCTTCTTCGCCAGGGCCAGGTAGTGCTGCACTTGCGCAGGGGAGTGTTCGGGATAGTAGACCTCGATCCCCATGAGGCCAGCGGAGACGAGATCTGGCACAAGTCCATCCCGGTTGCTCAGACCCGGGTGTGCAAGCACAGGAACTCCGCCCGCGCGGAGGATGACCTGTACCGCCTCCTCAGGGGTAAATCTCTCCCGTTCCACGTACGCGGGGCCCCCTCGTCCAAGGTACAGCCTGAATGCCTCCTCAGGAGTGGAGACGTAGCCAGCTTCTACCATCGCCCTGGCGAGGTGGGGCCTCCCGACGGATCCCCCATGCGCAAGGGCGAGGACTCGCTGGAGATCCAGGCGGATCCCCAAATTGGCCAGCTTGGCGAGCATCCTGGTAGCACGGTCGAGGCGGCTCTCTCGGAGGCGACGCAAGGTCCCTTGAAACCACTCGCTTCTGTGGTCGATGTAGTATCCCAGGACGTGGATCTCCGCGCCCTGAACGTCTGTATTGATCTCGACTCCTGGGATAACCTCTACGCGCAGCTCCTTGCCTACCTCGAGTGCTTCCTCGATCCCGTCGGTCGTATCGTGATCCGTGATTGCGAGGATCGCCACACCCAGGCGGGCAGCCTCCTCCACCAAGGCTCGTGGGGAAAGGAGCCCATCTGAGGCAGTGGTGTGGGTGTGAAGGTCCACACGCATCTCCTTGAGTACCTCTGCGAACTTCTTTCACCGCTTGCGGGAGGCTTCTCGGAAATCCTGAGGTCCCCGGCAAAATTCACAAAGAGTTCGCTCTTTACGGGTCCATTTCCCCGAACCCTTCGACCAGATGGATCCGCTGGATGGCAAGAGCCTTCCCAGTTTGCTCGTCAACCTCAACGAGAACGGCATCAAGCTGGGCTGTTCCCTTAGCAACCTGGAAGCGCACGGGGAGCTGGGTGAGGAACCTCTGGATGACTTCCTCCCTCTCCATACCGATGATTCCATCCCGCGGCCCTGTCATCCCAACGTCGGTGATGTAAGCAGTCCCCCCTGGAAGGATGCGTTCGTCAGCCGTCTGTACATGGGTGTGCGTGCCAAGGACGGCAGAGACCTTGCCATCCAGGAACCAGGCGAGGGCCATCTTCTCCGAAGTGGCCTCGGCGTGGACATCCACAAAGATCAGGGGAGTCTCCTCCCGGAGTTTTTCCACCTCCTCTAGCCCTACCCGGAACGGATCCTCGAGTTCTTGCATAAATACCCGGCCTTGGAGGTTGACGACGCCAACCCGCAGATCAGGGGAGTCTCCTCCCGGAGTTTTTCCACCTCCTCTAGCCCTACCCGGAACGGATCCTCGAGTTCTTGCATAAACACCCGGCCTTGGAGGTTGACGACGCCAACCCGCTGCCCCCTGGGGCCTTGCGCAACGAGGGATCCTCGTCCAGGGGCCCCAGGAGGGTAGTTTGCCGGCCGCAAGACCCTAGGGTGGCTATTGAGGACTTCGTAGATCTCGCGGTGGTGCCAAGTATGGTTCCCCCCTGTGATGACGTCAACGCCACATGCAAAGATCTCCTCTACTGTTGCCTTGGTCAACCCGGTTCCTCCTGCGGCGTTCTCCCCGTTGGCGATGACGAAATCTACCTCAAACTTCTGGCGAAGGTGGGGGAGGAAGCGCATAAGAACCCTTCGCCCGGGCCTGCCGGTGATCCGGTGATGTCGCCAACCATGAGTACCTTCATAGAGAGGATCCCCCGGCCGGTTTCACTTTGCGTACTCCACCACACGCGTCTCCCTCAGGACGGTAACTTTGATCTGACCGGGGTACTCCAGTTCTTCTTCGATCTTCTTGGCGATCTGGCGTGCCAGAAGAACTGCGCCGCTGTCATCCACCTCCTGGGGTCTGACAATCACCCGGACCTCCCGACCAGCCTGGATAGCGTATGCCTTCTCCACACCATCGAAGGAACTCGCCAAGCGTTCCAGGTTCTCCAGGCGTTTCAGGTACATCTCCACAGTCTCCTTCCTGGCGCCTGGCCTGCTGGCAGAGATGGCATCAGCAGCAGCGACGAGGATCGCCTCGATGCACTTGGCCTCCTCCTCGCCATGGTGGTAGGCGATGGCGTTCAGGACCTCCGGGGGCTCGTGGTAGCGTTTGGCAATGTCTATCCCGATGGCGCTGTGTGTCCCTTCTACCTCGGCGCTGTGTGTCCCTTCTACCTCGTGGGTGAGGGCCTTCCCAATGTCGTGGAGCAGCCCTGCGCGTTTTGCCAGGGCTACATTAGCACCCAGGTGGGAGGCCATGAGCCCGGCCAGGAGCGCGACCTCCACGGAGTGCTGGAGGAGGTTCTGACCGTAGCTGTACCGGAACCGGAGGCGCCCAAGCAACTTGATCTCCTCGGGATGCAAGCCGTGGACCCCCGCCTCAAATGCGGCACGCTCCCCTTCCTCCCGGATCCTGGCCTCGAGTTCCCGCTGCGCCTTCTCCACCATCTCCTCGATGCGCGCTGGGTGGATCCGCCCATCGGCAATGAGTTTTTCCAAGGTGATCTTGGCGATCTCCCGGCGGATGGGATCAAAGGAGGAAATGGTCACCGCTTCTGGGGTGTCGTCGATGATCAGGTCCACACCTGTGAGGGTCTCCAGAGTACGAATGTTCCGCCCCTCACGACCGATGATCCTTCCCTTCATATCCTCGTTGGGCAGGGGGACCACCGATACAGTAACCTCGGCGGTGTGGTCGGCAGCACACCGCTGAATGGCAAGGGCAATGATCTCCTTGGCAAGGCGGTCGGCTTCTGCCCTTGCCTGCTCCTCCACTTTCTTGATGAGCTGGGCCGCCTCGTGGCGAACCTCCGCCTCGATCTCGCGCAGCAGTTGCTCTTTGGCCTCTTCTGAGGTTAGACCTGCGATGCGCTCAAGCTCAAGGCGGTGCTCCCTCCGAAGCGCTTCTACCTCCTCCCTGGCCTTTGAAACCTCCTGCTCTCTCTGGATGAGGGCACGCTCTCGACGCTCCAAGGCTTCCGCCTTGCGGTCCAAGGATTCCTCGCGTTGCACAATACGTCGCTCGAGACGCTGAATCTCTGCCCGTTGCTCGCGGATCTCCCGTTCAGCTTCCCGCTTGATCCGGTATGCCTCATCCTTCGCTTCGAGGATCGCTTCACGTTTCTTTGCCTCCGCTTCCTTCTTTGCATCCTCGAGTATCCGGCGGGCAGCTTCTTCCGCTGATTTAATCTTCGCCTCGGCGACGAACCTGCGCAGGAGGTATCCAAGGAGGAATCCAACCAACCCCAGCCCGGCCGCGATCGCGTAGGAAACCAACGCGGGGTCGATGGCTGTTCACCTCCTTGTGTACCCCAGGGGAGCCCCCTGGAGATTTTGATAGGCCCAGAGATGTGCGGGCCCCTTCAGGTACGTCGCTCCTGACAGCCCACCTCACTCTCAAGCAAGGGGGTCTCAGGATTTCCCTGCTGGTGCATCGTCCAGTGCAGTTCTCCTGCAGCTCCCTGGCGGGATTCCCACAGGCCCTCAGGGAAGACGAGTCCGGTGCACCTTAGGCTATTGTATCCCTATCCCCGAGAGGGTGTCAATGTGAATGAGGTGGTCGGCATACTTGCTGTACTCTCGCCTACACGTGAACAGCAGCACTTGGTAACGGGAGGAAAGCCGCCTGATCAGGTCTATGGCAGCCTGGAGCCGCTCCTCGTCGAAGTGGACGAAGGGGTCGTCCAGCACAAGGGGCGGGGATTTCCCCTGGGCAAGGACTTCGACGAGCGCGAGGCGGGTCGCAAGGTAGACTTGATCGATGGCCCCACGACTAAATTCTGGCTCTTTGGGGGCGATCCACCGTTGCGCCTCGTCCACCCAGACCTCCACCTGGAGGGAATCCTCGGCCATGCGCACGCGATGGTAGCGTCCTCCCGTGAGGACCTTGAGGTATTCCCCTGCCCGGGAGCTGACCACCTCCCGGGCAGGGACCATAACCTGCTGGTGCGCTTCCCGTAGCACTTCATAGGCCATTTCGTAGACGCGTAGGCGATTCCTCTCCAGCTGGAGGCGCTCCTTGTCAACCTCCTTGAGCTCCTCGAGGGCGGGGGAGTAATGCTCAATCTCCCACTCAAGCCGTTGCTTCCTCTGCTCGAGCTGACGCACCTGGGTTCTGAGACGTTCCACCTCTTCCTCTAGGTGTTGCACTTCGAGGGGGAGAAGGCGCTTCGCCGCTACCTCTGGGTTCTTCAAGTATTCCGTTCGCACGAAGATCTCCCGCTGGATATCCTGATACTGTTCTTGCAAGGTCTCTACCGTCTGATCCCCCTGGAGGTCTTGGAGGGACTGCGCAAGGGCTCTTTGCTCCCCGACAAGGCGTTGGTAATGCTCATACCGGCGAGTGGCCTCCTCCAGGCTATTGCACCTCAGTTCCTTGAGCAATTGGCGCATTTCCTCCTCGAACTTGCCAGCATCCCTGCGCGCGACCTCCAGCTCTTTTCGCCGGGCTTCCAGCCGATCTTCCTCGATGCGTCGCGCCTCCTCCATTTTCCAGAACTTGTAAGCGAAAAGGAGAAATTGTAAGCGAAAAGGAGAAAGAGGACCCCTGGCAGGGCCGTAAGACCCCCCCACACGATCCCCCTCCACGCGGAGAGGACCATGCTAGCGATGAGGCTCACTGTCGCGAGGGTGAGAAGAGCGGAAACGGCCCGCCCGGCGAATCGCGGGAACTGAGCGAGGCTTCCCTCCATTGCCCTTACTTCTTCGGCTAGGCGTTCGGCACGCGATGCTGCGCCGGAATAAAAAGCGTAGGTTTCCCGGAGCTTGTGCATCGTCTCCTCGTCTGGAACCTCTCCCTCCCCAATGAGCGCAGCAATCTCCTCTTTGATCTGTGAAAGTTTGAGGATGTTTTGGTGAATTTTCCTTATCCGGTCTCCCAACTGAGATTCCTGTGTTTTGAGTTCCTGCAGGCGGTTCTCAACGCGCATGAGCTCTTGGTTCACCTTGAGAAGGTTGTCTTTGATGGTCAGTGTGGTTGCAGCCCGTTCAAGCTCTTTGCTCACCTCGATAATCTCCTTGCGGCTCTGGATGGCCTGTTGGGCCTTCTGGAGGAGTTCCGCCCGCCGCCCCTCGAGGGAAGTCACAATGTTCTCCAGTCGCTTAATAGGCCCCGGATCTTTGGCGTACCGCTGGAGCCCCTTCCGTTGGGCTTCGATCGCTTGCTCAAGCCGGTGAAGGACCGTTACCACGTTCGCATCCTGTCCTCCACCGGTGATGATCCTGGAAAGCTCCTTGGCGATATCCGGGGTGTCAGTGGATAGCCGGTCAAGCTCTGCCTGGGCCACATGCGCAGTGGACCGATAGAGATTTTCGTTGGGAAACCCAAGAAGAGTCCCGATCTCCCTCTGGATCCGCGCGTGTCCCTCCCAGTTGTTCCCCTTGCTGTCGCGCAAGAAGACCTTGCGTCCGTTGCTGTCGCGCAAGAAGACCTTGCGTCCGTGGAAATCCTTGCCCAGGGTGTAGACCTCCCCGTCCGCCTCAAATTCCAGCTCAAGGACCGCAGGACGATCCGAGCCCCAGGAGCGGGTGCTTTCCCGGATTGCCTGGGAGGTCGTCGCGGCGTTCCCATACAGAGCCATGATGATCGCCTCGCGGAGAGTGGACTTGCCTGCCTCGTTCGGGCCGACGATGACGTTGAGACCTGGATGGAAGGTGATCTCCAAGCCCCGCAGGCGACGAAAGCGTCGTACTCGAAGGCGACGAAGGCGCACTAGAGGACCTCCCTCCCCTGCAAAAGTCCCACCCCAAGCTGGAGTGCCTCCTCAAGGAGGGGACGCTCTGCAGGGTCTAGTTCCTCCATTCTCTTTCGCATTAAGCGAACGAACCTCCCCAGAACGGTTCCTTCGGGGAAGTCCTGCTCGTCCAAGTCCTCCAGCCGAAGGGAACTCTCGTTGCGCACACGCAAGCGGAAGAAATGCCCACCCAGATCCTCTTCCAGTTCCGCTGCTGAAATAGAGATCCCGGGCTGGATGAACCCCTTGAGGATCACGTCCATGATGAGATCAGGATCTGCCTCCTGGAGGATCCGGGCCTTGATCTCCTCCACAGGGAGGGCGGAGATCTCGAGTTCAATTTTTTTGTAGGACCTTCGACCCACACGAACAGGCCGGACGTGCGCAGAGCCAGGCTCCTCCAGTGCAGAGCCAGGCTCCTCCAGTGTCACCAAAAGAACATGGCCCGCCCCCTCCTGGTCGAGGCTTAAGAACTCAGGGGAACCTGAGTACCAAGCAGTGGTGGGCGGCCCCAGGACCCGCTGGCAAGAGTGCCAGTCGCCAAGCGCAAGATAGTCGAGCCCGAGACCCCGGATTTCCTCGGGGTGGATTGTCGCTGGGCCTTCCACTTGCCCTGAACGGTAGATGCTCCCATGGACCAAGCCCACAGCAAAGCGCGTTTGCCGTTCTACCTTCCAGCCTGCGAGCGGGCTGCGGCCAGAGCCAGGGGATGGGGAGCTCCCGAACACAGTGAGGTCGAGCTGGGAGAATACCTTGCTTCCCGGGGTGGTCCCAAACAGGGTGACGTTGCTGCACTGCTCGAATCGTCCGACCGCGTAGACGCCCCCCTCTTCGAAAGGGTCATGGTTCCCGGCAATCAGACACAACGGGATTCCCCTCGCCTCCAGGCGGCGGAACTGTTCGCGCACAAAGGAGATGGTGGATTCTGACTGGTGGGGGGAATCGAACAGGTCGCCAGCGATGAGGACAAGGTCCACGGGCTCCTCGCACGCTATCCCAATGGCCCTAGCGAAGGTCTCCTGCAGCTGGCGACGATGTTCTCGTCCTCGCTCACCCAGCATCTGGAACCGCGCCCCCAGATGGACATCTGAGAGGTGGAGCAACTTGATCATCCCCTTCCCAGGCCTCCCTTCCCCGCGGGATATTCGCCTTCCTGAAGGGGCCACGCGCGCAGGACATGCCAACGAGGAGGCCACGTAGCGAGCCTCGGATAGAACTCCCGTGGGTCGAATTCCTCTCCTAGCTCCCGGATGCTCAGGATCCTGCTCAAGCGGAACGAGCGGAAATCGTTCCGGTTATAGGCAAAGGCCACAAGGAGCTCCTCACCTGTCTCACCTCCTGGGACCAAATCCCATGGAGCGATGACGTACTTCTCCACAGATCCCCCTTTCTTTTGATAGGTGAGATGGAGGATCCGCCTCTCTTGAATCGCTCGGATCAACTCCTCCCTCCACGGGCTAACGATGACCCCACCCGATTGCACCCCCTCCTTCGCGAAGCGGAAAGCATACCCACGCAGAGTAGGAATGGCGTTTTCTCTATACGAAATGGGATATATGCTCACTCCCATACGAAATGGGATGTATGCTCACTCCCCTGCTGCGGTGTAAGGACAAATCTGGTTGAAAGCACAAAACCTGCACGCCCGGTAGAAGTCTGGCGTGGCCACAAAGCGCTGTGCCCGAATCCCCTTAGCTACCTTCTCGATCACCTCTATCGCTTCGCGGATATACTCCTCATGCGGCTCTGCACGCCCCACCAGTACCTGCTGACTCCCCAAAAAACGGAGCTCTACCCAAGAGGGGAGGCGTCCATAGACCTCCTTGTAGGCGAGTGCGTAAATGGCCAACTGGAGGCTCTCCCTGGTCCTCCTATTGGCCTCCTTCGTGTCGCGGACATCGCTCGTCTTGAAGTCCACAATGACGACCTCGTCCCCGTGGACGTCTACCCGATCCCACCTCCCCTTTACACGCGTCTTCCCAAGCTGGAAGCTGAAGGGCATCTCCACGAGGGTGGGAGTAACCCCACTACCTTCTTCGAATAGGAAGAACTGTCGCAGGACCTGGCGGCCTTCCTCAAACCGGTAATCCTCGTGTTCCCGGCTGACGAACCCTTCGTTTGTCCAGACCCGCTCGAAGTACGAAATGAGCTCTTCCAGGCTCATCGGCTGGTTCCGAGCTTTCCTCCGGTTATACTCTCGCACGGCCTCGTGGAGGGCTGCGCCGTAAACCACCCGGTGATCCCGCATCACTGGGACGCGAAGGATATGGATATATTTGTACTTGAGCGGGCACGTATCGTAGTCGTCGATCTGCCGGAAGCTGAGGATGAGGGGACTGTCCTCAGGAAGTGGCTGGCCCATCAAGGACTCCACCACAGGCGGCGCATGCCGTTCGATGGCTTCCACCGCCGAGGCCTTTGCTACCTCAGGATCCACCTTGGGCATATCCATCGCTTCAAGGACGAACTGGCTTACCTTCCGTGGCCGAACCCCCCCATAGTCCCGCGCGCTTGTCAAGTAGAGTTCTTTCTGGGCCCGTGTCATCCCCACGTAAAACAGGCGCCGCTCCTCCTGGAGGTGGAAATCGCCGCTGGGGAGGATGTCCTTGATCAGAGGATCAGGCAGGCTCAACCCCTCGTTGCGGTTCCGGGTCGGGAAGCGATCGGAGACACAGCTCACCAGGAAGACCACGGGAAACTCCAGGCCTTTGGCCTTGTGCACGGTCATGACGTGGACTGCATCGAGGTCGGGACCGGAGAGCTCCGCAGCTGTGGGATCATCCCCTGCTTCGATGAGCATAACTATATCCATGTACTCTACGAACGCGTGCACGTTGTCGTAGCGCAGGAGCTGGGCTACTTTGGCCACAATGTCGAAAAACTTCGCCAGGTTGGCGACTTTGATCTCGTCCTCCACATTGCCTGAAGCAACGAGGCGCCGGATATATCCTGTCCGGTTCACGAGGTACTCGTAGAGAACCCGGCCGGTCACGTGGTGCTGAGCAAAGGAACGCATCTCTTTGAGGTCCTCCACGAGCTTGGCGATGGCAGCACGGCTCTCTGGGGAGACCTCCTCCAACTCCTCGTACGCGTGGAGCTGGTCGAAGATGTGCTCCAGGGAGCGGTTTTTGCGATTCGCCACGGCAAGGCAACGGGCGAGGTCCCCGGGGTCAATCTGGTAGAGGGGGGAACTTCCCAGATGGTAGAGGCTTAGGTTGTCATACGGGTTAGTGAGAGATCGGAGAAAAGCCATGACCAGGCGGATCTCCTCCCGCTGGTAGAGCCCCTGCCCCCCGCTGAAGTGAAAGGGAATCCCCCTCATATTTAAGGAACGCAGGAAAGGGTCGGCGTCGTTGTTGGAGCGAACAAGGATGGCAAAATCCTTATACCGGTATGCACCTTTCTCCACCTTCTCCGCAATGATGCTTGCAACCGCGTCCGCTTCACTGGAGAGTGAATCAAAGTGGAGGTGTCGAACAGGCTGTCCCTCCATATGGACGGCGAACAGGCGCTTGTCCAGCTGGTTTTTGACCTCCAGACGATCGGGGTCGTTGTACCGGATCAAGCGATAGGCGGCATCGAGGATGAGCTGAGAAGAACGATAGTTCCTGGTAAGGACTATCTGGGTGGCGTGCGGATAGGTATCCATAAAGTTCAAGATGTTGCTAATCGCAGCCCCCCTAAACTTGTAGATGCTCTGGTCGTCATCGCCCACCACGGTGATGTTCTCATGTCGGCTGGCCAGGAGCTTGGTGAGCTGGAACTGGGCGTAGTTCGTGTCCTGGAACTCATCGACGAGAATATACTTGAACTGCTCTTGATAGCGCCGCAGGACATGCGGTCGCTCCCGGAAGAGCTTGAGCGTGAGGGTGATGAGATCTCCAAAGTCCACGAGGCCTTCCTTCGCCAGGAGTTCCTGGTAGCGCTGGTACGTACGGGCAATCTCGAGTTGCCTGCGAGCCTCTTGCACTGCTTCAGGGTCAGTTGGATCCGCCTCTGCAAGGAGTTTTTCTGCATACGTCAGGTACTCCTCCGGGCTCACATCCTCATCTTTTGCCCGGCTGAATAGGGTGATCATTGCCTCTACATATTTGGTAGGGTCACCGAGCGGGCGGTAGTAGTCCAATGGAAAGTCGAAAAGGTGCTCGCGGAAAAAGATGATCTGCTCCGCCTTGGAGAGGATGCGGAAGTCTGGGTTAAGGCCGATCTCCAGGGCATTCTCCCGAAGGATCCGGTCTCCGAACGCGTGGAATGTACTAATCCACACGTCCGCATACCCATAGGGAACGAGGAGGTCTACCTTCTCCCGAAGGATCCGGTCTCCGAACGCGTGGAATGTACTAATCCACACGTCCGCATACCCATAGGGAACGAGGAGGTCTACCCTCTCCTCCATCTCCGCGGCGGCCTTGTCGGTGAAGGTGAGCGCCAGGATCTCCCGTGGTCTCGCCCGCTTCGTCGCGATAAGATAGGCAATGCGGCGGGTGATCACCGTGGTCTTTCCGGTGCCTGCGCCTGCAACAATCAGGAGAGGCCCTTCCCCGTGGGTGACTGCGCGCCTTTGCTCTTCGTTGAGGTCAGCAAGGATCCTGCTGACCGAGAGCTCCCCCAACTCCTTCAGGAATTCAGCAGGCTCCTCCGCCACTCTCGATTCATGCGGCAGCCCCGCATGGAGGAGTTCTACAGAGGGAGGTTCGAGGCCCAAGGGGAGTTGGTCCTCACTTTCTTCGCCTTTCCTCGTCCTCGAAGCCAGGTTGCGGTGTCTTCGTTTCCCCATGACGTGCCCTCAGGATTCACGAGATCCTTCCTCCCGCACAAGCTCCCTCACCACAGATGTAGCTGTCTCGGGAGTGAACCCCCTGCGCTGGAGGAAGGAGATCAAACGCCTTTGTTGCACCTCCGGGGGAAAGCGATGATACGCCCGGAGGCGACGGAGGGCAACTTCCCGCGCAACCTCAACTTCTGTAGTCCCGGAGAGGGCCTCATCGAGCGCTTGTGCGATCACCTCCTTCACCACCCCCTTTGCCCGTAGCTCCGCTTCTAGCCTCTTCTGCCACGCTGGTCGTCTCGCCATGACCCCAGTGATCCAAGTCTTGGCAAACTGGAGGTCGTTGAGAACTCCCTGCTGCTCTAACATACGGATCACATTCGTCACGATCTGGGGAGGGAATCCGCGCCTTTTAAGGTGGAGGGTCATTTCTGCCCTGCTGTACAGGCGGATGCGTAAAAGCCGGAGAGCAACTTGCAGCGCACGGTGCAAAAGGTCCTCGCTCGCGAGCCTCCTAAGGAGCCGATCATCGAGGGCCATCCCTACTTCTAACTCCGCCGCAAGCCCTCTTGAGACCAAAAATCTCCCCTTTCCCTCCACCTCCACGATAGCCCTCTCCACAGCGCCTGGAAGAGAACGAATTCGTCGAACGGTGACCATCGTCGCTCTCCCAAGTACCCCACCAACACCCGAAGTAGATCCTGTGGAGTGGTACTCCTATCTTCAGGAGGGAGCTCGCCCGCTTACGCCTTCACTTTTGCCTGAGGCTCTTTGCGTACCTGCTCCGGGTCGGATGCTTTAACCTCCCCTACCGTCTTCAACCTAGGAAGCCCCAGTTTCTCCCGCACTTTGTCCTCGATCTCGTGGGCAAGCTCAGGGTTGCTCTCCAGGAAATCCCGGGCATTCTCCCTCCCTTGGCCCAACCGGATGTCCCCATAGGTGTACCACGTGCCGCTACGGGTGATGATCCCAGTGGAGACAGCCATGTCGAGGATATTCCCTGCCTTGGAAATGCCCTTCCCGTAGAGAATCTCCACCTCCCCTTCCTTGAAGGGCGGGGCCAGCTTGTTCTTGACGACCTTCACCCGGGCGCGCATGCCCACTGTATCCTCCCCAGACTTCAGGCTCTCGGTTCTTCGGATCTCCATGCGGACAGAGGAATAGAATTTTAGTGCGCGCCCTCCCGTCGTGGTCTCGGGGTTCCCAAACATTACCCCGATCTTCTCGCGCACCTGGTTGATGAACACGACAGTGGTGCGGGACTTGCTGATGGCGCCGACGAGTTTGCGGAGCGCCTGGGACATGAGTCTTGCCTGGAGCCCCACGTGAGCATCCCCCATCTCCCCATCGAGCTCAGCCCGGGGGACGAGGGCGGCCACTGAGTCGATGACAATCACGTCCACAGCCCCGCTTCGCACAAGCATCTCCGCGATCTCCAGGGCCTGTTCTCCAGAGTCGGGCTGGGAGATATAGAGATTGTCTACATCCACGCCAATCGCCCGGGCATAGTTGTCGACATCCACGCCAATCGCCCGGGCATAGTTGGGGTCAAGCGCGTGCTCCGCGTCAATGAAAGCAGCAATTCCCCCTTCCCGTTGGGCCTCAGCAATGATGTGGTACCCCAAGGTGGTCTTCCCCGACGCTTCAGGGCCGTAGATCTCCACCACCCTGCCCCGCGGGACTCCCCCGATGCCAAGGGCAGCATCGAGGGAAAGGGCACCCGTGGAGATCACTTCCACTGCGAGCTTGGCGCTTGCCTCGCCAAGTTTCATGATCGATCCTTTTCCAAATTGCTTCTCAATCTGGGTGAGGGCTAATTCGAGAGCACGCTGACGCTCATTCATCATGACTACCTCCCTCTTTGCTTGAACTCACTATACCAAACATATGTTTGATTGTCAAGCCCCATTTTCCCCCAGGAGAACTGTCTCCAGAGGGGTATAGATGGGCCCGCTCGGAGTGAGGCGGCTCTCCATCACCACCATAGCCTCCACGCGCTGATCGCCCACATCCACATCCTTCAGGGAGCGCAGGAGGCGGACGAGATCCCCCCAGTTCCTGCTCGTCTTCAGCCTGCCAAGGGTGAGGTGGGCAGTAAACGGCCGGTCCTCTTTGGGAAAGTGGTATCGCGCCAGGGAAAGGCTGACGGCTTCAGCAAGCCTAGCGAGTTCAGCCTCCCCCTCCCCAACACCGATCCAGACCACCTGGGGGCGCTCCAGGCTAGGGAAAGCCCCTACCCCCTTGAGATGGATCGCGAATGGAGAGGCCCTGCGGCCTGCCTCGCGCACGGCGATCTTTGCCTTGGCCACCTCAGCCAAAGGGAGTTCCCCCAAGAACCGGAGGGTAAAATGGAGGTTCTGGGGCTGGACCCACCGCATGTGCGCGCCTGACTCCTTGAGGGCCTGCTGGATATGAACAACCTTCTCCCTGAGCTGATGATCAAGCTCCACGGCGATGAACACGCGATGAAGACGTGGCTGCTCGCGGTTCACGATCTCCTCCCGTTGAGACCCCGAAGAAGGTAAAGCCGTAGCAAGTTCAACGCAGCCTGGGATGCGAGCCACTTGATCCCCTCGCGCCCAGGTTCTTCCCCAAACCGGTGCTCCTCTACCTCTTCCCCTTCCGGTGCGGCAAGGGCGATATACACAGTTCCTACAGGAAGTTCCCCTACGCGTTGGGGCCCAGCCACCCCAGTTACTGACAGCCCAAGATCGCTCCCCAAGAGCGCCCTCGCTTCCCTGGCCATGGCCACGCTCACCTCCGGGCTCACCTCGCCCGCCTCTCTAAGAAGTGCTTCCTTCAACCGGCCAAGCTGCATCTTCGCCCGCTTCGTGTAGGGCACCGCAGCTCCCACAAGGTATTCCGAGCTCCCGGGGACGTTGGTCAACCGGTGGGAGAGGAGGCCACCTGTACACGACTCGACAACCCCAAGGGTTAGGCGACGGCCACGCAGGAGGCGGCCCACGACTTCCTCCAGGCTTTCCTCATCGATTCCAAAGACAAGCTCGCCCAGACGCCCGCGAACTTCCTGTTCCGCAGCCTCCAGCATTGCTGCTACCTCCTCAGGGTTCCCCTTCGCGGTGATGCGGACGTGGACCTCTCCCCGATGGGCCAAGAAGGCAATGGTCGGGTTTGCCCGCGAGAGAAGGCCGGCCAGCTTTGCTTCGACCAATGCCTCTCCCGCCCCTGCGATCCGGAGGATGCGGGAACGGATGACTTCCTTCCCTGTGAACCCTCTGGAGTGGAGATAAGGGATGACCCCTTCCCGGACCATCCCTTTCATCTCGCGGGGAACCCCCGGGAGAAGGATCAGGATCTTCTCCCCGTGTTCGATGATCAACCCGGGAGCGGTTCCCCACCGGTTTGGAATGATCTTGGCCCCCCTGGGGATGAGGGCTTGCTTGAGCACGGATTCCACCAGGGGTCGACGACGCTGTTCAAACAACGCGCGGATATGGGCTTCCACGCTCTCCTCCCGTACCAGCTCTAACCCCAGGAGGTCTGCCACTGCCTCCTTGGTGAGATCGTCCTCTGTAGGGCCGAGCCCCCCCGTAAAGAGGAGGAGATCGGAACGGGACAGCGCCTCTTTTGTTACCTGCTGGATACGCGCCCAGTTATCCCCCACGGTGGTCTTAAAATAGAGGTCAATCCCGAGTTCGGCCAGGACCTGGGCCAGGAAAGTAGCATTGGTGTCCACAATCTGGCCAAGGAGCAGTTCGGTCCCCACGGAAATAATCTCAGCACGCATCTCCAACCTCAGGCCTTGTTTCCCTAACTACTTGGACGGAGGACCCCGCTCTCCCTTTACTCAACCCTAACTACTTGGACGGAGGACCCCGCTCTCCCTTTACTCAACCCTCGCCGAAAAACAATCAAGTGATTCTAGTATAAAAGAAAAATGTAATTCTTGCAACAAGGATTCAGGCTATGGAGAGGAGGTGAAAGTTTGCTCGACGACTTGTCCTGGCTTTCCCATGGGAGTAAAGGTGGAGCCGTTCACAGAGACCGCAACACCCCCAGCATTTCCAACGCGGATGGTGATCTCCTCCGACGCCTCCCAGCTTCCCATTTCACCGCTCTTCAGGAACCCTTCAAACACCTTCTCCCTGTCGGCGATGACCCGCACCCAGGACCTGCCACTCGCCTTCAGCACGACACGCACCCCGCTTTGAGCCGGTGGCGCTTTTGGAGGCGGGGATTCCTGGATAGCTCCCTGGTCTCCCCCAAAAGCTTCCTGGGATGGCTCCGGTTGGATGTAGGTAGTTTCCACCTGGGGCTGAGGGGCGAGGAACTGTCTAAGCTCTGTCAGGGCGTAGTACCCAACAGCACTGAGGACCACGAGGAGGAAAAGGGTAGCAAGGACCACAACGCGGCGCCATGGGGAGGGAGGGGTAGCCGGCTCAATGGGAACCTTGGCGAATTCAGCCTGAGGAGGAGGCTGGGATATCTGCGCGTAGATGTGGAGGAGTGAACCTTCCTCGATATCCAGTGCCTGGGCGAGGATCTTCAGGTAGCCTTTCACAAATATAGGTGGAGGAAGTAGTTCGAACTTCTCCTCTTCCAAGGCCTTCAGGTAGGTCCTCCGGATCCTGGTCATCGCCTCCAGGTCGACGTAGGAGAGCCCTTTTCTCTCCCTGGCACGGCGCAGGAGTTCCCCAAGCCCCAACTCACCCTGCTGCAATTCCCTCATGACGGGCAACTCTCCTTCGGTCAAGTCCTGCCCCCGAAATCCTCCTTATGGACTTACACTTCCACGGTCCCCTCGGACCTACCTCCTGAGATCCGCGAGGGCAGAGGCGATCTGAGCGGCAAGCCGGGCATTGGACGAGAGCAACGCGAGGTTGGCCTGGACCGTGGCTCCAGAGGTAAGCGCATGGAGGGACTGGAGGAGAAACGGGGTGAGCGCTTTCCCACGGATCCCCTTCGCCCTCGCGTTCCTCTCAGCCACGCGTAATGCCTCTTCCACCATGGATCGTTCAAGGCTTAAGTCCTCTGGAAGGGGTTGCACCACAAGGATCCCTTCCTGCTGGTGTAACCTCCGCCGAACAAGCAGGAGGTTGGCAATCTCTTTCGGATCGGCCATTGTGGTGGAAATGGGAAGCCCACTGGATCTCAGGTAAAAATAAGGAAAGGTATCGGTCTGGAACCCTACCACTCCTATCCCCAGGGATTCCAGGAGCTCTAGGGTCAACGCTACATCACAGAGGATCTTCACCCCGCTACACACAACAGCCGCTTGGGTCCTACTAAGCTCGTAGAGGTCCCTGCTCACATCCCACGTCCTCCATCCCCCTCTGTGGACTCCTCCAATCCCTCCCGTAGCCAGGATAGGGATGTCTAGGAGCCTACTCGCGGCGAGGGTCCCAGAGACAGTCAACCCCGCGCTTTGGCCCTTCGTCACCATCGCCGCAAGGTCGTTCGCCGTGGCTTTCTCCACTTTCCCCTCTGCAAGCCAGTTGAGGTCCTCTTTAGAGAGGCCGATCCGGAGACGTCCCCGGATGACCCCAATTGCTGCTGGGACCGCTCCCCACTCACGAACGGCCTTTTCCATCTCCTCCATCGCCTGGAGGTTGTAAGGGAAGGGGAGACCGTGGGTGACCACTGTGGTCTCCAGGGCAACAAGAGGAAGACCCTGGCTTATTGCCTCGGCCACTTCAGGGCTGAGGTCGACGAAGGCGTGGAGGATCTCGACCCCCATGGATCTCTCTCCCTTCTGAAGAGGATCAGGATGAATCTCCTAGAAGATGCCTCCAGAGATTCCCACGAGCTTTGAGGGCAATGGCTGCCCTGTCCATGGCACCTTCCAGCATCTCCCGGAGGGGAAGCCTAAGGGCTCTTCCATGGATGATCCCTGCCGCGAAGGCATCCCCTGCTCCCGTGGGGTCCACAACCCCCTGCTCCCGTGGGGTCCACAACCTTGACGTTGGGAGCAGGAGCCCAGAGGTATGCATCCTCTGTGATCACCACCGCACCCTCTCCACCCATCGTGAGGGCGACGACCTTCGGGCCATGGGAGAGGATCGCCCTCCCAAGAAGGATGAGATCCGCCCGAGATCCACACGGGCGGCCAGCAAGGACCTCTCCCTCCTTGGCGCTCCCCACGACGAGATCAGCCTCTGCCAGGATCCCGCGGAGGCGGGTGGCTTTTTGGGGGGAGACAGGAAGGAGGCATAGGAGAGCGTTCCTGGAAAGGCGATGCACCTCCCAGAGAGCTTCAGGAAGGAGGTTCGCATCTGCTACGACGATGTCTGCCTGAGAAAACAACGGTGCGCGCGTCTGGAGGGATTCAGGGGTCAGCTCCTCGACGATCCCTGTGGCTGAGACTGCTGCAGTGACTTCCCCATCGTCGAGGATCGCAAGGTAAAGCCCTGTGCGCTGACCTGGAAACTGGAAAGCGCTGGAAACATCTACGCCCGCCTGCGCAGTCGCGTCGAGGACCCACCTCCCGAAGGGACCATCCCCTACAGCCGTGTCCCAGGGTTGGACACTCCTGGGATAAGCGGGTCAGCAGGAGCGCCAATGAGATCCACATTCGCTGCACCGGTGACAAGAATCCGGGCCAACCCCTCTCCCCCTCCGCGACCGCCTCGCTGGGTACAGAGCCGCTTTACAATCATGAATTCGTGGCCGCGTGCGCGGTTGCCTTTTTGCATATCGCTGAGGTGTAAAAATCCTTTGGCTGCGTAGATCTCTTTGCAGGTTTCCGGGAAGGGTGTGACGTAGTTTTAGAAGTGGTGTGCCGGGCAAGGTCCCCTGGGGCTTCCGGGGAGAACGGTTTTCCAAACCAAGACCCCGGCCGCCAACATGCGAAAGAGGAGGGAGAGGCGATGAAGTCACGGTTGTGGCTTGGGGCGCTTTTCATCATCCTCGCGGCTTTGCTGCTCCAGTCCTTCCCCTACGCACTCGTCCAGGCCGCCCCCAAACGCTTCAAGATCGCCGTTGTCTCCGACACCGCAGACCCGGAGGCCGGGGGGACCTCAGCTTCAACGACATGGCATTCAAGGGCGGTGAGGATGCGGAGAGGGATTTCGGCGTCCAGATGGTGGAGCTCATCAGCAAGGTGGAGGCCGATTACGTCCCCAACCTGACGACTGCGGCCAGGGATCCAGATGTCCAGCTCATTGTGGGGGTGGGCTTCCTGCTCAGCGATGCCCTCGCCCAGGTCGCCCAGAGGTTCCCCAACAAGAACTTCGTGGGAATCGATACCTTTGCCCAATCCATTATCAAGGAGAAGTTCCCGGCTAAGTACCCTTTGCCCAACCTGATGGATATCGTGTACGAAGAGCACAAGGGGAGCGCCCTCGTGGGCGCCCTGGCCACGTTGCTGGCAGCCCACTACAACAAACCCTACATTGGCGGAGTATTCGGCATTGAGATCCCCGTCCTCTGGAAGTTTGAGATCGGCTACAAGTGGGGGGCCCGGTGGGCGACGGAGTGGATGTTCAAGAACAAGCCAGATAAAGCCTTTAAGTATCGCACGGACTTTGTCCTTTGGACGTACACCGGCACCTTCAGCGACATCCCCAAGGGTTATGCAGCCGCAAAGGCGATGTACGCCAAGGATGCGGTTGCGGTGTACAACATCGCCGGTCCCCTGGGACTTGGCATCAACCAAGCGGTACAGGAAATCGCCAAGGCCAGGGGCCTGAAGATGGGCCCGCCGTTCTGGATCGGCGTCGACGCCAACCAGGACTGGATCAACCCGGGCTTCGTCATCGCCAGCATGATGAAGCGCGTGGACAAGGGCGTCTACTATGCGACAAAGTTCGTCAAGGATGGCAAGTTCCGGGACCTCGTGAAGCAGACCAAGGGGACGCTGGTCCTGGGGATCGGCACTAAGGTCGCTGGTGAGCTCACCGAGGGGATCTCAGTCTCCACGCTCGCCGATCTCGACGAGTTCATCAAGATGGGACAGACTGCCGAGAAGCTGACGGGGAAGAAGGTCCTCCCTGCCCCGCCAGCGGAGATCCGTGCAAAGGTCAAGGCGATGCGCGAGGCGCAACCACAGTGGATCTGGGCTGCTGTTGCCGAGCTGGAGAAGAAGATCCGGGAGGGCACGGTCACGGTACCCCTCGTGCTGACGAAGCCAGACATCGAGAAGTGGCGGAAGGAACTGGGCTAGCCCCGGCCCAGCTAGAATCAAGATCCGTCTCGCTGGCAGGGGCAAGCTTCGGGCTATTCGGCTCCTGAAGAGGCTTGCCCCTGCCCATGTTCTGGAGGGAGGAGTCGAGGAGAGGTCATTATGGCCGCCGCACCGCGCGTGGAGATGCGCGGCATTCACAAGGTATATCCCGACGGGACTGTTGCTCTGCGCGGGGTGGATTTCCACCTGCACCCCGGGGAGATCGTTGGCCTCCTGGGGGAGAATGGGGCAGGGAAGACCACCTTGATGAAGATCCTCTCTGGTCTGCTGCAACCGACCCGGGGGGAAATCCTCATCGATGGCCACCCTGTGCTGTTCCGGAATCCCTCCGACGCCTTGCGCGTGGGCATCGGGATGGTTCACCAGGTCTTCACCCTGGTCCCACCTTTCTCAGCTCTCGAGAACATCATCCTAGGCCAAGAAGGGAGCCCCACCCTCGGTGCCCTCCGGGTTGAGAAGGCGCGCCAGCGGATCTCCGAGCTTCTTGAGGAGACGGGCCTTTCTATCCCCTTGGATGTCCCGGTGGAGTCGCTCCCCATTGGGGTCCAGCAGAGGGTGGAAATCGTGAAGACGCTCTACAAGGGGACCTCGGTCTTGATCCTCGACGAACCAACCTCTGCGCTCACCCCCACAGAGGTCCATGACCTATTCCGCTTCTTGCGTGGTCTTAGGGCTACTGGGAGATCCATTGTGTTCATCACTCACAAGCTCCGGGAGGTCATGGAGATCTCTGATCGGATTGTGGTACTTCGCAACGGACAGGTGACGGGAGAGCTCCCCACGGCCCAGGCGACCCCCGAGCGTCTTGCGGAGCTCATGGTAGGGCGTGAGATTGTTCCGCGCGTGAGCCGGTCCAGCCGTCCTCCTGGAGATCCTGTGCTACCCCCGAGCGTCTTGCGGAGCTCATGGTAGGGCGTGAGATTGTTCCGCGCGTGAGCCGGTCCAGCCGTCCTCCTGGAGATCCTGTGCTCATCGTCCGC
Organism: bacterium; assembly: GCA_030550015.1. Classification (GTDB taxonomy): domain Bacteria; phylum Sysuimicrobiota; class Sysuimicrobiia; order Sysuimicrobiales; family Thermofontiviventaceae; genus Thermofontivivens; species Thermofontivivens primus. Next base: position 22,645 of record JAUQQG010000067.1, read on the forward strand.
AACCTCCAAGTTGCCAACGACCAGGGGGCCCTCGCGGTGAAGGGGATCTCCTTTGAGGTCCGCGCAGGAGAGATCTTTGGGATCGCTGGCGTGGAGGGGAACGGGCAGAGCGAGCTTGTCCAGGCCCTCGCTGGACTTCGTCCCATCCGCTCCGGGGAGATCTCCCTCAACGGAGCAGAGATCAAACACTTGACCCCCCTCGACCTCTATCGCCTAGGAGGTGCTCATATCCCAGAGGACAGGCTCCGGTTCGGCCTTGCCCTCAACTTTGACCTCGCCGAGAATTCCATTTTGAGCCGGCAACGTGAGCCAGCTTTCTCCACAAGAATGGGACGGCTCAACTGGAATGCTATCCTTTCCTATGCCCGCCAACTGGTGGAGAGGTTCAACGTGTTAGCCCCAGGCCTGCACACCCCCGTTCGCAGCCTGAGCGGAGGGAACCAGCAGCGGTTACTGGTAGGAAGGGAATTGAGCAAGGAACCCGTCCTGGTGATTGCTGTGCATCCCACGAGAGGCCTGGACATCGCCTCCACGGTGTACATCCGTGAGCTCCTCGTGCAGATGCGGGATGAGGGGAAGGGCGTCCTCCTCGTCTCTGCAGACCTGGACGAGGTGTTGGAGATCAGCGACCGCATCGCAGTGATGTATGAGGGACAGTTCATCGGCTCGGGAAAGGTCGAGGAGCTCAGCCGGGAAGAGATAGGGCTGATGATGGGAGGGATCACCCCGAAAGGGAGAGATGAAAGCGCGCTGGCATCTTCCCCGACCTCTGATTGAATCGCTGGTCACGATCTTCATTGGGCTCACCGCTGGAGCTCTCCTCATGGGCGCTTTCGGCTACAGCCCGTTGCGTGCCTACCAGGCCTTATTCATTGGCGCATTCGGTACGCCAGCCGACGTTCTGGAGACAATCGCCTTTGCCACCCCACTCATGTTGACGGCCTTGACGTTCTCGGTCGGCATTCGCGCGGGCCTCTTCAACATCGGTGCAGAAGGCCAGATGTACCTCGGCGCCATTGGCACGACCTTTGTTGCCGGCATGGTTTCCCTCCCTCCTGGGATCCATATCGCGGCGGCAACGGCTTCGGGAATGCTCTTCGGTGCAGCGTGGGCGATGATCCCTGCCCTCCTCAAGGTCTGGCGGGGCGTGCACGAGGTCATCTCCACGATCATGGCCAACTGGATCGCTTTTCACCTCTCCACCTATCTCGCCATCAACTTCTTGGGGGATCCCACCCGCGCGGACCGTACCGTTCCCGCCCTCCCCACTGCGCGCTACCCCGTGCTCACGGAAGATGCCACGTTGACCGCCGTAATTTTCGTGGCCATCGCCTTCTGCGCTGCGATCTACCTGTACCTATGGGGGACGCGGGCGGGATATGAGCTCCGCTTGGGTGGCGAGAACCCTGATGCTGCCCGGTATGCAGGGGTGAACGCGAACCGCGTCATTCTTTTGAGTTTTGTCATCGGCGGACTTGCTGCTGGGCTCGCCGGGGCCAGCCAGATCATCGGCCGGCCCCCGGCCTGGTCGCTCTATGCGACCTTGGGGAATGTCGCAACGCTCGGGTTTGATGGGATCGGTGTCGCCCTTGTGGGTCGGAACCATCCTCTTGGGGGGATCCTGGCAGCCTTTCTGTTCGGCGCACTCGCGCATGGGGGGAGGCTCATGGAATACCAGGCGGGAGTCCTGTCTGAGCTTGTGCGCGCCCTAAACGGGATCATTGTGGTCACGCTGGCGGTTCCAGAGGTCTGGGCGATGCTCCGAAGGAGGCGGATCCGATGAGCCAGGCGATCCGGCGGGCCGCGGTGTACCTCCTGGCCATTGCACTCCTTGCCCTCTTTGGGATGGCCCTGGAGCGTGCCGGCCTAAGAGGCCAGTCTCTCTGATTGAGGCGGGATTGCTGGCCATGACGCCGCTTGCGCTTGCCGCGGTGGGTGAGTGCGTGAACGAGAAGGCTGGCGTCGTCAACATCGGCCTGGAGGGCATCTTCATGATTACCTCCGTCACCGGGGTGTGGACGGCGGAAGTGTTCGGGAACGGGGCCATGGGACTCCTTGGAGGAGCGCTGGCTGGCGCGGTCCTCGGCTTCGCCCTCGGCGTGATCAGCGTGTACGGGCGGGCAGACCAGATCATCGCCGGGATGGGTCTGAATATCTTTGCCCTAGGCTTCGTCCCCTTCCTCCTCATCAGCCTCTGGGCATTCCCAGGGATCCACATCTTCCCCAACGAGCTTATGGTCCCCAGGTGGATCACGCCCTTCGGACAGGTCAGCCCGGTGACGGTGTTCGCGGTCCTGGTTGCCTTCCTTGCCCATCTCCTGCTCCACCGCACGGTGCTTGGGTTCCGGATCAGGGCTGTGGGGGAAAGGCCCGAAGCGGTCGACGTTGCAGGCCTCCGAGTGGACCACCTCCGCTTGCTCACGAGTACCCTTGGGGGAGCGCTTGCAGGAATCGGCGGGGCGTTCCTCCCTCTCGGCTGGTTTGGCGCCGTCGTCAAGGAGATCTCGGCAGGCCGCGGGTTCATCGCCCTGGCCTGCGTGGTATTCGCCGGTCTCGAACCGCTGCTTGCCCTTGGTGCTGCGATGCTTTTCGGGTTCGCGGATGGCTTCGCCTCTGCCGTGGCCGTGACCCCGGGGGTAAAAGAGCGAATCCCCTTCTACTTCGTGAGCATGATTCCCTACGTAACGACCCTCGTCGTGGTTGCCCTCGTGATTGGGCAACGGCGCTTCCCTCGCACCATCGGCCGCCCCTACGCCCGGGAGTAGGAACTCCTCGCGAACACCTTAGATTTGCGCCAGGTGAGTTCATACCTACATTCCTGGACTGATCCCCTGGCTTCCTCAACGAGAAGTCCTCGAAGGTTTCGACCCCCTGTTGCTTACATTTCGCTTCGCTCCCGCCTCTTGCGGGCAAAGAGGTGTTCCAGGTCGTCAAGCCCGACGAGGACCTCCCGAGGATTGCTGCCTTGTGCGGGCCCCACGATTCCCTTCTCCTCGAGCTGGTCCATGATCCGGCTGGCCCGGACGTAGCCAATGCGCATCTTCCGCTGGAGAAGGGAGACGGATCCGTACCCCGCCCGCACGATGATCCGGGCTGCCTCCTCCAAGAGGGAATCTTCCTCCCCGGTCTCCTCACCCTGCCCGGCCTCCAGGACTTCCGGCTCGAAGACAGGCCCTCCTTGGTCCCGCCACCACTGTACGAGGCGCTCGATCTCCTCGTCGGAGATATACGAGCCCTGGATGCGGAGCGGTCTAGATGCGCCAATGGGAAGAAAAAGCATATCCCCTCGGCCGAGGAGTTTCTCCGCCCCAGGCATGTCGAGGATGGTCCGGCTGTCTACCTGGGAAGAGACCGCAAAGGCGATGCGCGAGGGGATGTTGGCCTTGATGAGCCCTGTGATAACGTCTACAGAAGGCCTCTGCGTTGCCACGACGAGGTGGATCCCTGTAGCCCGCGTCATCTGGGCAAGCCGGCAGATGATATCTTCGAAGTCCGATGGGGCTACCATCATCAAATCGGCAAGTTCATCGATGAGGATCACAATGAACGGGAGCGGATCTTTCGCGAAGCGATGGTTATAGGCGTGGATGTTCCGGACCCCCGCCTCGGCGAACCGAGCAAACCTGCTTTCCATCTCCCCAAGGATCCACCTCAACTTCCCAGCAGCTTCCCGCGGGCTTGTGACAACTGGCGCGAGGAGGTGGGGGATGCCATTGTACTGGGCAAGCTCGACCCGCTTGGGATCGATCAGCAGGAGGCGGACCTCTCGCGGGGTCGCCCGGAACAGGAGGCTTGCGATGATCACATTGAGAAGGACCGACTTCCCTGATCCCGTGGCACCGGCGATGAGCAGGTGGGGCATCTCCTGGAGATCCATCACCACAGGGGTCCCAGCGAGATCCTTCCCCAGCGCGACGGCGAGAGGGGAGGTAGCCTTGGAGAATTGCTCCGAGGCGAGGACCTCCTGGATGGGCACGAGCATCGCCCGCTCGTTGGGGATCTCGATCCCCACGGCGGACTTGCCGGGGATAGGTGCCTCGATGCGCACGCTCCTCGCCGCGAGGCTAAGGGCTATGTCACTGCTGAGGCTGGTGATGCGTTGTACCTTCACTCCTGGTGCGGGCTGGACCTCGTACCTCGTAACAACAGGCCCCTGCTGGAACCCTATCACCTTTGCCTCTACCCCGAAGCTCTCCAGGGTCCGCTCCAGAGCCCTGGCTACCTCCACAGGGTCGGTGCGTTCCCGTCCTTTGACCTGTGGCCCGTTGAGAAGCGAAAGGAGGGGAAGCTGGTATCCCTCCCGGGATACGGGTGGCTTGATTTCCTTCTGTGCGGGTTCCCTCGGCTCGCGTGGTCTCCGGATCCTGGGAGGTCCAGCGGTGATTTCTTCCACCAGTTCGCCCGCCTGGGTGGAAGGAAGGGTCTTTCCAGGAGATGCCTCCTCGACCAGCGGCCTTCTCGGGAGAGGGCGGGGACACAGAGCCCGCTTTCTTATTCTCGCTAGTCCACAGACGAACCCTCTTCCCACGACTCCGAAAGCCCGCCACACCCACTTGACCCCAGTGGCTAAGACCCCCGCAACTCCCTTCCAGGAGATCCCTGTGAGGAGGGCAAAGCCGATGATGAGGGAAAGGCTCAAGAGGATCCAAGCGGAGACCTCCCCCATCGAGCGGCGCAGGGCCCAAAGTGTGGCCCACCCAATGGCACCTCCTCCCTTGCCACCAAAGGGATCATCCCCCCGGATGCTCTGGAGGAGCCCCAGGCTCCCCAAGGTAAGCACCAGGAGGCCTCCCATCCTAGCTCCGAGCCGCCTCCCTTGCCAAAGGAATATTGCCAAGAGGAAGAGAACGAGGGGGATCGCTACAGCTCCTTCTCCAGCAAGGCGGCGTTGCCAGAGGGCGAGAAGGGGCGGAATAGCCCCAGAAGCCCTGGGGAGGAGGCTCGCTCCCAAGATCAAGGCCAAGAAAGCAACGGCTAGTGTCTTGGCCTTGCGGGGATCTTTCTGCTTCACCGTTTCCTTTCGTGCCATCTTCCCGCTAGGTGGGAAGATTCGACGGGGGAGGGTGGGTCCCTCTTACCGGAGCAGCGAGAAGATCAAGACAAAGAGACCGAGCCCCAAGCAGTAGTAGGCAAACCAGAAAAGGCGTGCGCGCCGGACGATTTCCAGCATCCACCGGATTGCGAGGTACCCGGTAACCACAGATGTCCCAAAAGCAACGAGAAGTTGGAAGGGGGTGATTCCCATGGCTTGAGCAAGGGCCATCTCTTTGGCCTTGTAGAGGCTGGCACCCAGGATAGCGGGGATGGCTAGGAGGAAGGAAAAGCGAGCAGATGCCTCACGGTCCATTCCTCGCCACAGCCCGGCAGCGATTGTGATCCCCGACCGGGAGATCCCCGGGGCAATGGCAAGCCCTTGAGCGACCCCTATGGTGAGGGCGTCCAGAACACGTGCTTCCTGGAGAGGACGGCTTGCTGACCGCCGTTCGCTCACGAGGAGGATTGCCCCGGTGACCAACAAGAACATCGCCACAAGGGTGATGGAAGCAAAGATCTGCTCAAACACCTGTTCAAACAGAAGACCCATGAGACCTGTCGGGACCGAACCGACAAGGATGAGCCAGGCTAACCGGCCTTCCCACGGGATCCCCCGTCTGTGCGGGTTTCCATTGACCCACTCCCTTGGCCGGAGGAGACTCAGGAGGAAGCCTCTGGCGATTGCAACGAGATCCTCCCGGGGCGATTGCAACGAGATCCTCCCGGAAAGCCACAACCAACGCCACAAGGGTCCCGAGGTGGAGGATCGCCTCCAGAAAGACACCAGGGCGCGGGATCCCTAGGATCGCCTCGGCGAACACGAGATGGGCGGAAGAGCTCACAGGAAGGAACTCGGTCAAACCCTGGATGATCCCGAGGAAGGCGAGGCGAAGCATCATCCACGTGCTCCTGAGGAGATCTCCGTAAGCACTTTCCGGATCACCTGGAAGTCCTTGATGAGTGTCTCCTTCTGATCAACCCTGTAGAGGGCTACTGCCGGGTGGTACAGGGGGAGGATGATCCGATCACCCTGGGAGAACGGCTTCCCATGCACTTCGGAGATCTTCCGTCCTGGGAGAAAGACTTCCATGGCGTAACGGCCGAGGGTAACAATGAGCTTGGGAGCGATGAGGGCAAGCTGCTGGGAAAGCCAGGGAGCGCACGCACTAACCTCCTCAGCGTTTGGGGGGCGATTCTCGTAAGGAGGGGCTCCCCGCACCGGGCGGCATTTCACCACGTTGGTGATGTACACATCCTGCCGCGTCAACCCTACTGAGGCAAGGAGGCTATCGAGGAACTTCCCGGCCTGGCCCACGAACGGCTCTCCCTTCAAATCTTCCATCCGGCCAGGTCCCTCCCCGATGAACATCACCCGTGCCCGCGCGCTCCCCACTCCCGGGACAGCCTGGGTCCGTGTCCTATGAAGGGGGCATGCCACGCACGCTTTGATTTGTTGGTGGAGCTTTTCCAACTCCGCCTTCACATCTCCCAAAACTATTGCCTCCTGGGGACGAGTCCTGTCAACGATCGTAAAGATCCTTTGGAGGGTCCTCAACCTCCCACTTCTACCAGGGCAAGTTCCCTCAGGGCTGCAGCGATCACTTCCCGCTCCTTCTCAGTAACCTCCACGAGAGGTGGACGCAAGCCCCCCACAGGGAATCCCGCAAGTGCAAGGGCCGCTTTCACAGGAGCAGGGTTCGTGGTGACGAACATGGCCTTGAATAAGGGGAGGAGGCGAAGGTGCAAATCCAGAGCTCGCTGGATATCCCCACCCAGGAAGGACCGGATCATCTCTTGGATCTGCCTCCCCGCGAGGTGAGAGGCGACGCTGATGACGCCAATCCCTCCAACGGCCAAGATAGGTAAGGTGAGGCTATCATCACCGCTATAGATGAGGAACTCCTTTGGGGTCCGCCTGCGGATTTCCGAGACTTGGTCGAGGTTCCCGCTCGCCTCCTTGATCCCCACGATGTTGGATACCTCGGCGAGGCGCGCAACCGTCTCTGGAAGCATGTTCACGCCCGTCCTTCCCGGGATGTTGTAGAGGATCGCGGGAAGGCGGGTTTCCTCGGCAATTGCCCGGAAGTGCTTGTAGAGCCCTTCCTGGGAAGGCTTGTTGTAGTACGGGACGACGAGAAGGAGCCCATCGACTCCAGCTTTCTCGGCCTCCTTGCTTAGGTGGATGCTATGGCGGGTATCATATGTCCCCGTCCCCGCAATCACCTTTGCTTTCTCCCCAACCGCCTCTTTGACCGTCCGGAAGAGGCGCACCTTCTCCTCATCGCTGAGGGTGGGGGACTCCCCAGTAGTCCCCGCCACGACCAGGGAATCGGACCCCTCCTCCACGAGACGGCGGGCAAGGTCTGCCGCCCGGGTGTAGTCCACGTTCAACCCTTCATCGAAGGGTGTCACCATGGCTGTGATCACGTGCCCAAACTCCACCATGCTTCTCGCCTCCTCAGCCTCCTGATCGCTTGGGGAGGAGATTCGCCAGAGGGGACTCCATGACCTCCTCGAAAGGAGGACCCCCTCTCGTTAGCCAGGAAGAAACCCTTTTGTTCCACAGAGCCCAGCAAAGGTCACAGGGTATGTGCTGGAGTGATGAACTCCTCGTGGAGCGCACAGAGGGCCTCTTTCATCTTCTCCTGCGGGACAAGGCAAGAGATCGTTGTGTGCGAGTCGGCGGTCTGGAGGATCTCCACCCCTGCGTGATAGAGAGCCTTCACGACGCGAGCCATGACCCCTGGAACCCCGCGCATCCCGGCGCCTACCACAGAGACCTTGGCGCACCCGCGGCGGATTTGGGGGCGGAACCCTCGCGCAAGAAGCAGGCGTTCCGCCTTCTCCGAAACCCCTTCCTCGATTGTGAACAACAGTCGGCCAGGGAGGAGCGTGATGAGGTCGATGCTGATCCCTTCTGCGGCAATCCCGGTGAGGGCGTCGAGGACCCTGCCGAGGCCTTCCTCTGGAGGCCATTCGAGCGCGATCTGGGCGAGGTGCGGGATATGGGCTAAACCTACGACAACGCGGCCATCTGCAATGGACACGCTTCCTTCCTCCTCTCCCTCCACAGCAAAAGGGTGCCCTGAGGGGGCATTGGGGTCAGGATCCTTCACGAGGACGGTCCCCTCTCCAGAGCCCTCAGGGGAATGGGGCAGAGGGCCCAGGCTTCCCGAATGTTCGCCTTGCACATGTCCGGGTCGGGAGAGCCTTCGTACGACGAGGCGGACTCGATGGAACCTGGCGATGTCCACGGCACGGGGATGGATCACCCTCGCCCCGAGCCAAGCCATCTGCGCAATTTCATCGTAGGTGATCTTCCGGATGGGCTGAGCGTTCGGCACGAGGCGGGGATCGGCAGTCATCACCCCGTCTACATCCTTGTAGAGCTCCACCCTCTCCGCCTTCAAGGCGGCCCCAAGCGCTACTGCCGTGGTGTCGCTCCCTCCCCTCCCCAGCGTGGTTACCTCGCCGTCCTCGCTAACCCCCTGGAATCCTGCAACCACCACAACCTTTCCCTGCTGGAGGGAGGCAAGGATTCTCCTGGGGTCTACTCGCAGTATACGGGCATTCCCGAACTCCCCTGTAGTGATGATCCCCGCCTGTGCTCCTGTCAACGCAACTGCTGGACACCCCTTGCGTAAAAGCGTCAGCGTGAGGAGCGCGGCGGAGATCGTCTCGCCACAGGAGAGGAGGAGGTCGAGGGTGCGGGGATCTAGCTCAGAGCCGAGGTCCTTGGCGAGACCCAAGAGGGTGTCCGTTGCATACGGGTCCCCTTCCCGCCCTGGCGCCGAGACAACGGCAACAGGGGTATACCCCCTGGCACGTTCCCAGAGAATGGCCTCTGCGGCGAGCTCACGGCCTTCCTGGGTTGCCAGGGTCGTTCCTCCGAACTTCTGGACGAGGATGCGCATGATCGCAGGAGGACCCTGATACCTGAGAGCTGCGTCAAAGGAGCCCCATGGAGATCATCGTCTCGGCAATCTGGACGGCGTTCAAAGCGGCTCCCTTGCGCAGGTTGTCCCCTACCACCCAGAGGTGGAGCCCTGCGGGTACGGTAGGATCACGGCGGATGCGGCCAACGTAGACGGGGTCACGCCCCGCGGCGTAGATGGGCATGGGAAAGCGCCCAGTGGAGGGTTCGTCCAATACCTCCACGCCTTCGGCCTGGCGCAAGATCTCCTTGGCCTCCTCTGGGGAGAGCGATCGGTTGAGTTCCACAGTGAGGGCGATCCCATGGCCCACCATGGAGGGGACGCGGACTGTGGTGGGAGCAATAGGAATGGCCTCTCCAACGATCTTCTGGGTCTCCCGGATCATCTTCCACTCCTCGGTGGTGAACCCCTCCTCCGCGATAGGCCACTGGAACAAAAGGTTGAAAGCGATGGGGCTCTGGGTTCCCGCAAATGCTTCGATCTCTTCTGGAGAGGCGCCGTTCATGAGCAACTCAGGATGGGGCAGGAGCGCTCGAAGTTGCTCCTGCAAAGCGTCCATCGCAGCGATCCCTGCTCCAGAGACCGACTGGTAGGTAGCGACCACTGCGCGCCGTACACCTGCGGCGCGGTGGAGGGGAACCAGGGCGAGCAGCATGATGATGGTAGAACAATTGGGGTTGGCGACGACCCCCTGGTGATCACGCAAGGTGTGCGCGTTGATCTCCGGGATCACCAGGGGGACACGCGGGTCCAGACGGAAAGTCGAGGAGTTGTCTACGACCACTGTTCCATTTCTGGCAATCCTCCATGCATATTGCTCGCTGCTGGTATCACCCCCCGCGAACAAGGCGAGGTCGATCCCACGGAAGAGCTCCTCTTTTGTCTCCTGGACCTTCACCGGCTCCCCATGAAAAGTGAGCACCTGGCCACTGGAGCGGGCGGTGGCCCCCAGACGTAACTCTCGGACTGGAAAGGAACGCTCCTCCAGGATCTTGACGATGGTCTTCCCAACTGCCCCTGTGGCGCCGATCACAGCTACCGCGTACCGTGCCATTCCTGCCCTCCCTGTGATGTACTGTGATTTCTTCCAGGCCTATAGCCCAAGGAGTGGTTCTATTTCCAGGCCTATAGCCCAAGGAGTGGTTCTATGCCCACGACCAGGTGGTCCAGGGTGAGGACCTTCCGGATGGCGAGGAGGAGGCCGGGCATGAACGACTCCTCGGAGTAAGAGTCATGGCGGATCGTCAACGTCTGGCCCGGGGAACCAAAGATCACTTCCTGGTGGGCAATGAGCCCTGGAAGCCGGATGCTGTGGATGCGGATCCCTTCGACAGCCCCCCCGCGGGCCCCAGGGACGACCTCCTCTTCTTTCCCCATAGGTTGAGGAACATCCTTCCGTTCGCGAGCGAGGAGACGGGCAGTCTTGATAGCCGTGCCTGAGGGAGCGTCGCGCTTCTTGTCGTGATGGAGCTCGACAATCTCCACGTGAGGGAAGAAGCGCGCCGCTTGGCGAGCGAAGGTCATCATAAGGACTGCGCCAAGGGCAAAGTTGGGGGCGACTACAGCCCCCACACCCCGTTCCCTGGCAAGGGAGGAGAGTTCTTCGACTTCTGCCTCGCTCATTCCCGTCCCCCCAATGACAGGGCGTACCCCTCGCAGGATGGCCTGCTTGCCGTTGGCGACGGCGGCAGGCCCTGGAGCGAAGTCCACGAGGACATGAGGATGAGAACCTTGGAGCATCCCCTCGAGATCCCCGGTGATCGCCACCCCCAAGGGTCCAACGCCTGCAAGCTCCCCCGCATCCCGACCTAGGCCGTTCGACCGACCCAGCGCCCCCACCAGGATCATATCCTTCTCCCGGGTGATGGCCCGGATGGACGCCCTCCCCATCCTCCCTGCAGCCCCAGAGACCGCCACGCGGATCGGTTCGTTCATGCTCCTTTAGCCTCCTCCCGATAGAAACGAGCATGTTCTATAGAGCGCCACCAGAGGATTTGGCGGGGTAGCTTGCTTATGCGGTCGCGTAAGCCTCGACCTCTCGCCGGATTCGGTCCTGAAGGTCCTTGTTCCCGTTAAACGGGCCAACAGCCGCTAGGGCTAAGTGGCCAGGCTGGAAAAGCTCTCGTGCCAACCGCTGGACCGCATCGGCGGTGACGGCGTCGATCCCCTCCAGGATTTCATCCAGCGTGAACTGGCGCCCATAGTAGATCTCACTCCTGGCCAAGCTGGTCATGCGGTTCGTCGTGCTTTCCAAGGAAAGCATGAGACTCCCCTTCAGGGACTCCTTGGCCCTCTCCAGCTCCTCCGGGGGAACCCCCTCCTTCTTCAACCGCTCGATTTCCTGGAGGGTGAGGCGGACGACTTCCGGGCCCGTCTCCGGGCTCATGCCTGCATAGATCACCACAAGCCCCCCCTCCCGGTAAGCGGCTAGGTAGGAACTGATCGTGTACACGAGCCCCCGACGCTCGCGGATCTCCTGGAACAGACGGGAGCTCATCCCACCGCCAAGGATGTTGTCAAGGACTGCCGCCACGAACCTGTCCTGATGGGCTTGAGGAAGCCCCCGTGTTCCCAGGCAGAGATGGACTTGCTCGGTCTCTTTGGACCGGAACGTCACACCAGGAGAGTGTTTGGGAGGATCCAGGTCATAGGTAAGAGGTCTCCCTTGCCAGGACCCGAAGTGCTTCCTGAGGAGATCCACGACTTCCTCATGGTCCACTTCCCCCGCCACGCTGACCACGGTGTTGAAGGGATGATACCGTCCAGCTACATAGGCCACCAAATCCTCTCGCTGCAACCGGGAAATGGAATCCTCGTTCCCAAGGACAGGGCGTCCCAGCGGGTGACCGTCCCAAATGGCTTGGACGAACAGGTCCTGCACCATCTCATCAGGCGAGTCCTCGTACATCTTGATCTCTTCGAGGATCACCTGTCGTTCGGTCTCAATGGCTTCGCGGTCAAAGGTAGCGTGGAGGAGCATATCCGCGAGGATCTCTACGGCGAGAGGGAGGTGTTTGCTGAGGACGCGCACGTAAAAACAAGTGAGCTCCTTGTCCGTAAAGGCGTTCATTTGCCCTCCAATGGCATCGATGGCCTTAGCGATGTCCAGGGCTGTCCGGTTTTCCGTCCCCTTGAAGAGCACATGCTCAATGAAGTGCGAGACCCCTGCAATATGGTCCTCTTCGTACCGTGGCCCGGCGCCGATCCAGATGCCCAAGGCCAAGGTGCGAACGTGTGGCATCCTCTCTGTGACAACAATAAGCCCGTTCTCCAGGACTGTCTTCTTCCTGGTCTCTTGCATCATGTTTCTCCTATCGTTGCAGTAGGGGTCGTTCTCTTACTGAGGGGCACTCTGTCCCCCTAGCGGGGGTCCTTCTCTCCGGGGACGCTTTGGCCTCTGTTCCCTCCGCCTCCGGGGAGGCCGTTTTCGCTGTGGCCTCTCGCTAGGTTCTTGGCCGTCCTCCTGCGGGAGGGTCCCCCGGCGAGTGAGGTTGATACGCCCATGCGCATCGATCTCTTTCACCTTGACCAGGATCTCCTCGCCAACCTTCACCACATCCTCTACCCGGTCGACCCTCTTGTCGGAAAGCTCGGAGATGTGCACGAGCCCTTCCTTTCCCGGGAGGACCTCTACAAACGCCCCGAAGTTCGTCACCCTGGTGACTCGCCCAATGTAGACCTCCCCCACCTTCACCTCCCGGACAATCTCCTCGATCATCTTCACGGCCTTCCTGTTTGCCTCCTCATCGGGGGAGGCGATGTGGATCTTCCCATCCTGCTCGACTTCGATCTTTACTCCTGTCTCCGCAATGATCTTATTGATCATCTTCCCGCCGGGCCCGATGACCTCCCGGATCTTCTCGGGGTTGATCTCGATGGTGGTGATCCTCGGGGCAAATGGGGAGAGGGTAGGCCTTGGCGCTCTAATAACCTCCTCCATCTTCCCAATGATGAACTCCCGCGCCTCCCGGGCCTGAGCGAGGGCTTGTGCCATGACCTCCCGGGAAAGCCCTGCCACCTTGATGTCCATTTGGAGGGCCGTGATCCCCTTCCGCGTCCCAGCGACCTTGAAATCCATATCCCCCATGGCATCCTCGATCCCTTGGATGTCCGTGAGGATCGCCACCCTTCCCTCCTCGTCGGTGATCAAACCCATGGCGATCCCCCCGACGTGACTCTTGATGGGGACACCCGCGTCCATGAGCGCAAGGGAGGAGCCGCACACCGACGCCATGGAGGTGGACCCGTTGGACTCCAAAACCTCGGAGACAAGCCGGATGGTGTAGGGGAACTCCTCCTCGGGTGGGATCAAAGGCGCCAGAGCCCGCTCAGCGAGCGCCCCATGTCCAATCTCCCTGCGGCCAGGACTCCGCAACGGCCGGACCTCCCCGGTGCTATAGGGGGGCATGTAGTAGTGATGCATGAAGCGCTTCCTCTCCACGATCCCCAGGTCATCCAGGATTTGCTCGTCCTCCCCAGTCCCCAGGGTGCATGTGGTCAGGACCTGGGTCTGTCCACGCTGGAAGAACCCTGAGCCATGCACCCTTGGAAGGAGTCCCACGTCACAGCTCACCGGCCTGATCTCCTTCGCAGTTCTTCCATCAGGACGGATCCCTTCGTGGAGGATCATCCGGCGTACCAAGGACTTCATCAGGGACTGGAACGCAGCCTTGACCTCCAGCTCCCGGCCAGCAAACCGCTCTGCAAGCTGCTCCAGCGTCTCTCGTTCAACCTGCCGGATAGCCTCTTCCCTGCCCACTTTGTCCGAATTGCGCAGGGCTAGGGAAAGCTTCTCTTCTGCGAGGACCCGGACGGCCTCCTCTACCTCTAGTTCAGGGAGGAAGAGGGGGACCTCTCGCTTGGGCTTCCCAGCCCTGCTCACCAGCTCGCGCTGGATGGCGATGATCCGCTTGATCTCAGCAAAAGCGAGGTCCAGGGCGTCCAGGATGCGCTCCTCTGGGATCTCCTTTGCCCCGGCTTCGACCATCAGGATCCCATCCTCAGATGCGGCCACGACGAGATCCAGGGCACTTTGCGTCTCGATCTGGCGAAGGGTCGGATTGATGACGAACTCCCCATTCACAAGCCCGATGCGGACAGCGCCAATGGGACCGTTCCAGGGGATATCGGAGATGGAAAGGGCCGCCGACGCCCCAATGAGCCCCAAGAGATCCGGGGCGTTCTCCTGGTCCGCGGAGAGCACTGTGGCGATGACCTGGACATCGTTCCGGAATCCCTTGGGGAAGAGGGGCCGGATGGGGCGGTCAATGAGGCGGGCGGAGAGGATCGCCCGTTCCCCGGGCCTCCCTTCCCGCTTGAAGAACCCCCCAGGGATCTTCCCCGCCGCGTACATCTTCTCCTCGAGATCCACGGTGAGGGGGAGAAAGTCGATATCCGGACGAGGCTCCGCAGAGGCACAAGCGGTCACAAGCACCACGGTATCCCCGTATCGGACCAGTACGGAGCCGTTTGCCTGCTTTGCGAGCCTTCCCGTCTCAATGGATAGTTTCCGTCCAGCTACCTCAAGCTCGACAGTGGTGATAGCTCCTGCGATCGAAGAAATGATCGACATGCATGGGACCTCCTCATTGACAATAGATTCCTTCCCCTCTCCTCGCCAACACCCTGCTCGGGCGCCACTTTTTGATAATGAATGAAGAGCGGGTATCCCCGCTCCCCGAGAACTCTCAGCGCCGGAGGCCTAAGCGTTCCAGGACCATCCGGTAGCGCTCCACATCGGTCTTGCTCAAGTAATTGAGCAACCGGCGCCTCAGGCTGACCATCTTTAAAAGACCCCGGCGCGAGTGGAGGTCCTTCCGGTGGACCTTCAGGTGCTCCGTCAACTGGTTGATGCGCTGAGTAAGCAGGGCAATCTGGACTTCTGGAGAGCCTGTGTCCGTAGGGTGCCTCCTGAACTGAGCAATCAGCGAGGCTTTAACCTCCTTATCCAATCCCATTATTCCGCCTCCCTCCCACACCATCTGGTGTGCAGGACCGTCGCCTTAGGCCGAGAGGGTGTCTACGTAACCAACGGAGGCGTGCACATGGTCCTTTTGCACCCTGCAGATCTCCTCGCACGCTGCAGGGTGTTTCGGCACCTTCCCAGCCAAGGTCGTGAACTATTCTAACACAAAGCCACGAGGGTGACAACAAACGGTTCGCCCTCTTTGCAGTGCGGAAGGGGATTATTCCGAAAGCGGGTCGGCTTTCGCGAGGAGGTCGTGGAGAGATTCCCGGGCCAGGGAGATGTCCTGGGCGATCTGTGCTGCGAGGGCACCCGGGTTGACGAACTTCTGCTCATCACGAAGCCGTTTGACGAACGCAAGGTCGATGTGCTGGCCGTAGATCTCCCCCTGGAAATCCAGTAAATGAGCTTCCACGACGAGGCGCTGACCGCCGAAGGTCGGCCTCACCCCGACATTGATGACGGCGGGGAAACGTTCCTGGGAAAGGGATGCGACACCCGCGTAGACACCGTTTCCGGGAATAAGCTTGTCTTCGGGAGGAAGGAGATTCGCCGTGGGGTAGCCTAGCTCACTCCCCCTCCGCTCACCTGCCACGACGACCCCTCGGAGGCTATAGTACCTGCCAAGGAACTTGTTAGCCACGTCCACCTCCCCACGGCGTAGGAGATCGCGGATGAAGGAGCTACTCACAAGCGTTCCCTCGACGGAGAGAGGCTCGACCACGTGGACCAGGAACCCTAGGGTCTCCCCCATCCTTCGCAGCAGATCCACATTCCCCCGACGGTCCCTTCCAAAAGTGTGGTGGGGACCCACTGGGGACCCACAAAGACCTCTCGGACCCCCAGCTTGGCAACAAGGATCTCTTGGATGAAAGCCTCGGGGGAGATCTGGCGGAAGGTCTGGGTAAAAGGGAAGATCAGGACCGCGTCGATACCCAAGCGTTCGAGCAAGGAAAGGCGCTCCTCCAGGGTAGTAAGGAGAAACGGATAGGATGGTGAGGAGAGAACCTTGAGGGGATGCGGATCAAACGTGGAGACGACGGCGAAGCCTCCCATCCTCCTCGAGCGCTCGAGGAGGGAGCGGACCAGATGTTGGTGACCGCGATGAACTCCATCGAAC
>JAUQQG010000024.1 GCA_030550015.1 bacterium
CAAGCACGGCGACGAGATCCCCCTGCCAGCGAGCGAGAGGCGGTATAGCAGGCGTGTACTGGTTCGGATGCCAAGATCGTTGCACCGTAAGCTTGCATTAGCCGCGGAACGCGAAGGAGTGAGTCTTAACCAGTACATCGTCACACTCCTTTCCGAGAAGAACGCTCTTGCACTGCTGAAAGGAGAATTTCGTATTCAGCAAGATTTTCCCAGTTACTCTCCAGTTGCGAGTTCTCGGCGCGAATTCATGCGGAGCTTTTTGTCTTCACATTCCAAGCAGATGTTCTATCCTAAACCAGATGAGCCTGAGATCCCGTCGGTGTGGTTGTTCACACGAGAGGGTAGTGGAACCGGAGCGCTGGAGCAGGGGACGTTGCGAAGAAGGAGCTGAAGAGCCATGGCTGCAAGGACTTCAACTAAGGTTAGTCGACGCAACCTTGCTGGTGTACGAACAATTCCCATTAAGGTCAGATATCCCGAAGGTGTCCCAACATTGTACGTGCATGGTGCTTGGGGTGGCGTTGGACCGAAGGGAGAGATTATCGTCTATTTGTACCAAGAGTCCCAAGAGTTTCCTTCGGCATTTCAAGTTACCGTGGATGCTAGGGGGAAGGTTCAAAGACACGAAGCGGTCGAATACAGTGGGGCAGTGGAGAGGGAGGTTCTGGCGAAGTTACTAATGCCCCCAGAAGTTGCTAGAGCGGTAGGAGAGTGGCTCAAAAGTAAAGCAGAGGAATTTGAGAAACTCACGCGAGATCTCGCGTCCGGGGATAGAGAAGCTGGCCCCTCTACTTAGTTTTGCGGATGCGAGTGTCATCACGTGTGCCGAACGAAACGGCGGTTGTGTCCTCACCCTTGACAAACAGGACTTCCAGGTTGCCGCCCGGGAAGGGAAGCTAGCGGTGTTCCCCTGATCCCTGCTTATTCGTTTCGTCCACAGTCGAAGTCAGGTACTCCAAGAGGGTCCGGACCCCGAACCCAGTGCCGCTTCCCTTAGGCCAGTAAGGGCCTTTGGCCTCGTCGTGCTCCACGAAGGCAGGGCCAGCGATGTCCAGGTGGGCCCAGGGCTTCCCCCCCACGAACTCCCGCAGGAAGAGGGCCCCCTTTTGAGCTCCGGCGTAACGACCACCAGAGTTGCGGAGGTCAGCGATTTCGCTCTTCATAGGTTCAAAATACTCCTCGAAGAGGGGGAGCTGCCACACTTTCTCCCCAGCCCTGGAAGCAGCTTGGACCAGGCGGTCGATGAGCCGCTGGTCGTTCCCCATGATCCCCGCACAAATCGGCCCCAGGGCGATGATACACGAGCCGGTGAGCGTGGCTAGGTCGATGATCTCCTCAGCTCCTTGCTGGACGGCGTAAGCAAGGGCATCGGCGAGGATCAGCCGCCCTTCGGCGTCGGTGTTGTTGATCTCGATGGTGTGGCCGTCCATGGCGCGCACGATGTCCCCGGGTTTCGTGGCCGTCCCGCTGGGGAGGTTCTCCACGGCAGGAGCAATACCGAGGACGTGGACAGGAGGTGCTAGGTCGGGGAGGGCGCTCATCGCAGCGATGACGGCAGCGGCGCCGGCCATATCCATCTTCATGGTCTCCATCCCCTCGGTGCTCTTGATGTCCAAGCCTCCACTATCGAAAGTAACACCCTTACCCACAAGAGCTACGGTGCGTTTTGCTTGGGGAGGAGTATACTCCATGACAATGAACCGAGGGGGCTGCGAGGACCCCTGCGCGACGGATAGGATAGCCCCCATGCCCATCTGGCGCATCTCCTCAGGCCCATAGATGGTGCAACGAATCCCTTTTTGGGTCGCTACCTCTCGGGCGATCTCAGCAAGCCGGGAGGGAGTCAGCTCGTTCGGTGGCTCGTTCACCAAATCGCGGGCAAAGCAGGTGGCGCTAGCAAAGATCGCTGCCCTGCGGATGGCCGTGTTGACCTCCTCCCCGCGATCCGGGGTGGTTAGGAGTTCCACCTTCTCCACCATTCCCTCTTCATCCGCCCGCTTGTACTTGCGGAACCGGTAGCTTCCCAGGATGGTCCCCTCAACCACAGCCTGGGCTTCTTCCTTGGCCGGGAAGCGGTCCAGGAGAGGCATCGCGATGTGGGCGAGGTGATGGCTCTGGGCGGTGTTCACGCCAATGGCGGCGGCCTGCCGGAGGTGATCTGTGGTCAGGCGGGAGGGGGATCCTAGTCCCACGAGCAATAACCTCCTTGGGGGGATGCGATCGTGGGTGTGAAAGAGGAGAGTACTCCTGCTCTTCCCTGTAAATCTCTCTTCCTGAACAACCTTCCTGAGGATTCCTCCGAGGGCTTGGTCTACCGTTGCGGCAGGGCCCACAAGGATCTCTCCCTCAGGAATCCCCAAGATCAACAGGTCGCAGGGACAATTCTCGGGTGCAATGGTTGAGACGGTAAACTCCACGCGTGGCTCCTCCTTTCGTGATGTGCGCCCTCGCACTTGGTGCCAGATCGCCTTCCCCATTGTAAAGAGGGATGGCGCACGAGCGCAACCCCTCCCAAGGGAATCTCCCAAGGACGGCGAAAAAGGAAAGAACTGGTAGTGTCGACAGGAGGTTCTCCATGAACATTGGCGCGAACCTGCTTCCTCTCGTTGGGAATGTCGTGAACCGGGAGGATCCTGATGGAGAGAGGCGGAGGCACCTTCAAGCCATCCGCGCGCTCGTCCAGGACTATGGGTTAGGAACGATTGAGCTGACTGGGGACTTCCCAGCTATCTATCCCGAGGTGATGGATCGCCGCTTTTATGAAGAGATCGCAGGAATCCAAGAGGAGCTTGGGTTCAGGTGCACTGTCCACTTGCCCTTTCTCTGGCTTGATCTGGGGAGCCTCAACGAGGAGATCCGCAGGGCAAGCATCGCTTCCACTCTTGCAGTGGTGGAGGCCATGGCCCCTTTAACCGTAGCGATCTATGTGGCGCACCTGTGGGGGTTGTGGTCGAAGGCAGTTGTGGAGGAAATCCCGCCTGATGCGGAGCGTGCAGTGTACAAAGCGCTCATTGCGCAGGCCGCCCGGAGCATCGAGGAGCTCAAAAAGAAGATTCCCGCGGAGCAGTTGTGCATCGAGAATCTGACTCCCACGCCGCTCGACACGTTGCTGATGCTGGCCCGGTCCCAGGGGGTACGTCTCTGCCTCGATGTAGGCCATCTCGCCTCGCGGGGAGAGGATCCTGGGGAAGCAATCAGGGAGAGCCGCGACGTCCTCGCCCACGTCCACTTGCACGACGTCCTGCGCCGGCAACGGCACGATGGGACCTGGGAGAACCGCGATCACCTGGGGTTGGGAAGAGGGGATGTCGATTACGCGAAGGTCCTCCAGGCCCTTCGCCAAGGGGGGTTTACGGGGGCAATTGTCCTGGAACACAGCTCGCGCGAGGATCTGGAAGCAAGCCTAGCAGTGCTCCGCGGCCACCTCCCCTGAGGTCCCTGGGGCCGTCTTTCATTCCGCCGCCTTGCTCACCTCCTATAAGACCTGTCCCACGCCAAGATCCTGGGCGCGATCATAGACGAGCTTCGCCGCAGTCACGTCCTCCAAGGCGATCCCTTGGGACTCGAACAAGGTGATCTCCTCAGAGGAACGGCGTCCCGGGGCGCGCCCGGCGACTACATCGGCGAGCTCAACGACCTCCTCCCAGTTGAGCTTCCCGGCGTTCGCGGCTGCGATAAGGTCTCCGGATTCGATGCGCGCCTGTTCCCTGGAGTCCACCACGACGATGTGGCTGCGGGAGACGGTCTCTATATCCACCTCCTGCTTGTGGGCCCAGTTGGACCCAATGGCGTTGATGTGGACGCCTGGCCGGAGCCAGCTCCCCCTGAGGACAGGCTGGGAGGCTGTTGTGGCTGTGATGAGGATATCTCCTCCTTCCACAGCTTCCTCGGCGCTTTTGACAGCTTCCACCTGGACTCCCAGCGTCTGAACCATCTCCTCAGCGAACGCAGCGCACCGTTCAGGGTTCCGGCTGTAGGCTTTCACGAGCGCGATGGGGCGGACGGCACAGACACCTCTCAGCTGCGTCCTGGCCTGTTTTCCGGATCCAATGATCCCCACGGACCCGGACTCCGGCCGGCTCATGTACTTGGTGGCTACAGCGCTCGCCGCTCCTGTGCGCAGTTGCCCCAACAAGTCTGCCTCGATGACCGCCAGAAGTTCCCCATCCTCGATGCGGTAGAGCAACACCACGAAGCGGGTACCCCGCGGAGTGGTGGCGTAAGACTTGAGGCCCATCACACCGAATTCTCGGATCCCCGCGGACATGACGTGGAGGACTTCCTTCCCCAGGATCACCCGGTCCCGGGGACGGTTCACCGCTTTCCCTATGGCCAAGAGACGGAAAGCTTCTTCCAACGCGTGGATAAGGTCTCCCATCGGAAGTAAGCGCTCCACGTCTTCTTCGCGTAGGTAGAGAGCCATTCCCACCCCTCCCTTCGGTATGCTCCTTTTCAACAATCGTAGGCCCTAGCTGCTTAGCCCATGAGGGTCTGCACGAACTGCTCTAGCGACCGCTGGGATGGGGGGCCGGTTTTGGCCATATACTCCTGCCAAGCCGCGGTGAGAGCAAGAGCGGTTTCTTCCCGGAGCGCCTCCGTTGCCCTCTGGAGAGGGAGAGGAGGTTCCCACGGGGGGCCTTCGAGGTGGAAGGCGACCTGATCGCAGTAATCCATGCAGTCGTTCAGGAACGTTCGGGTCTGCTCTCCATCCAGGTCGGAGAGGGTGAACTTTTTTCTGGTCATGTCCTCGTACGCTCCTATGAGGACCCCAGCCAGTGCAGCCAGTGCCGCGAGGGCACGGGTTCCCGACCATGTCGCCTGGATGCTCTGGGCAGCGCCAGGTGCCACGGACACCTCCAGGGCGAGATGCTCCGTCCATCGGTTTACAACGCCGGCACACAGGGCTGCGGCACGATGGAGGGTTTCGGGGGGATTTTCCGTCTGGACCGCGCGACGGAGGATCCTCACGGCTGCTGTTTTGGCTTTCTTGGAGATCTCTGGCGTCGCGATTCTCGGCATGAGGATATCCCGTTCGAACAGCCACTCCACCAGGAGTGGAAGGGATCCCGGTGAGCGGTAGCGGTCAGCCCTCTTGCGGACCTCTTCCACTAGGGAACGCTTGAGCTGGCTTCCCCAGCTTCCTGCGGCCTCCAGGAGGATCTGCAGGGGCAAGTAGACGAGGATGATCCAGGCAATAGCTGCGATGAACCATCGTTCGGCCAGCATCTCCAAGGTGGCGAGGACGAGGAGGGTGAGGGCAATCCCGGACAAGGTTGCTCCCAACAGCCACCGCCGCGCCGCTTTTCTTGCCTCCGGTGCCGCGAGCTGAGCGAGCCACAATCGCAGGAACATGGTGGGCTAAATTTCGACACAGGAAGCCCCCGTTCCTCGGGCGGTGAAGGAGGAAGAGGCCTGCATGGCGTCGAAGAGTGGTAAACGTTTACCAACGATGGCCTTGGAGCGGAGCACGATCAGTGTTGTCCACTGGATGGTTTTCCCTGGTCCGGGGAGCACCCGATCCACGGCGCGAGGGGAAGCACCGGCAGAGTACGTCCTGAGGACCGTCGAGCAAGTCCTCAAGGATCCCGCGTTTGGGGCACTTGAGGTGACGCGCGTCAAGGACCCGAGGGTGCGCCGCCGCATCGCCGAGCTTGCTGCACAGCACGGGAAGACGCTGTACTTCGGCGCGCAGCCAGTCCAGCTCCTCAACGAGGAGCGGTGGATCCCCCCCACCGATCTCTCCAGCGCCAACGAGGTGGCCCGCCGGCAGGCCGTGGAGCGGATCCTGCGTTGCGTCGACGAGGCCTATGAGATCGGCGCCGCCCGCATCAGCCTCCTGAGCGGCCAGGACCCAGGGGAATCCCCCAGCAACCGCTTGCGACAGGAGGCCACGGAGGCTCTCGTTCGGTCGCTTGCCGAGATCTGCCGCTACGCCCGCGAACGCGCCGAGGAGCTTGGGCGGGAGCCCCTGATGGTCGTCCTGGAACTATTCGACCGCAGGCCTGAGCGAGGGTTCCACAACCAGCTCATCGGTCCTTCCACGGAAGCCTTGGCCGTGGCGCGTATCGTCAGGGCGCACCTCGGGCACTACAACTTCGGTCTTCTCTATGACCTGGCCCACATGCCATTGATCCAGGGACCCGACGGTGCTCCCGAGACCCCCGATGCCGTGCGCCTGCTCGCGCCGTTTCTGGTGCATGTCCACATCGGGGGTACTGTTCTCGATCCGGAAGACCCCCTTTACGGGGACAGTCATGTGCGCCTGGATCACCCGAAGAGCGTCGTGAAGGAGGAAGAACTGGCTGGTTTTCTCGCCGCCCTCATGGACATCGGCTACACCGGCCCCATCGGCATTGAAGTTGTTCCTCGCCCGGGGGAGCTCTCTGAGGCAGTCCTGGAGAGCACCCGTGCCTTCCTTGAGGTAGCCCGTAACCGCACCGATGTGAACTACTCCCTCGGGACCTTTTACTGGCACACACGCCGGTTTTTCCCGGAGGCACTGTGGTTGCTGCTCACCGAGGCCCGCGTGCGTCAGTCCCAGCGCATTGACGAGGCTGCCAGGAACCGCCGGCGCCCGCAGGCGATCACCCCGCCAGATGGGAAGCTCTTGATCCTAGCGGCGGACCACCCGGCGAGAAGAGTCACGGCCGCCCTGGACGACCCTACGGCCCTTGGAGATCGGATGGAGTACCTCGGTCGTGTCTTGCGCGTCCTCACGAGCCCCCTGGTGGACGGCGTGATGGCGACCCCCGACATTGTGGATGACCTCCTCCTGGTGGACTACCTGCTGAAGGACGCGGGGCACGATGGGCTCCTGGATGGGCGGGTGGTGATCGGGTCGATGAACCGCTCCGGGCTCGCGGGTGTGGAGTACGAGATGGAGGACCGCATCACCGCCTTCACTCCAGAGGCGATCCACAACCGGGGCCTGGACGGCGGGAAGGCGCTCCTGCGCATCGACCCTGGACGTTACTCGCGGTACTCCATCCAGACCATGTCCTACGTGGCCCAGGCGTTGAACGCGCTGCGGCGTTATGGCCTGGCGGCGTTCGTGGAGATCCTCCCGGTGGAGCGGGTAGAGGGCCGGTACAGGGTGGTCATGGAGCCGGATGAGATGATCCGGGCGGTGGGGGTGGCTTCTGGCCTCGGTGAAGCCTCGGACCGCACGTGGATCAAGATCCCCTATGTCCGGGACTTCTGGCGCGTTGCCCGGGCCACAACGCTTCCCATCCTCCTCCTGGGAGGGGAGGCACAGGAGAATCCCATTACCATCCTGGAGGACTTCGAACGGGGCATGGGGGAGGGACCGAACGTGCGCGGCGCCATGGTCGGCCGCAATGTGCTCTACCCAGGCAGGGATGACCCCCGTGCCGTCGCCGAAGCTATCAGCCTGATCGTCCACCAAGGTGCCTCCGCCAACGAGGCGGTACGTCATCTCGCCCGGAACCGTGGGGCTGAGGAAAGGTACCTGATGACACGCCTCCTCAGGTAGAGCGGAATTCCTCTCTCTCTGCGGAACAGTACAGGAGGATGAGCAAGGAAAGACGTCGAAGGGGAAGTTTGGTAAACGTTTACCACAACGGAGGGGGAAGTGACGCCGACGATCCGGGACGTAGCAAGGAAGGCTGGCGTTTCCGTGGCCACGGTCTCCCGGGTAGTCAACGAGAGCGCCCACAAGGTCCGTGAGGAGACGCGCCAGCGCGTTCTGGAAGCGATCCAAGCGCTTGGCTACCAACCCAACGACGTCGCTCGAGGCCTCAAGAAACGGACATCGCACACCATCGGTCTCATCGTCCCTGACATCAGCAACCCCTTCTACCCTGCCATCGCCCGCGGCATCGAGGACGTGGCCAACGCTCACGGGTACGCGATTGTCCTCTGCAATACCTACGAGGACCTTGCCAAGGAGCGGGAGTACCTCTCTCTCCTTCGGAGACGATGGGTGGATGGCCTGATCTTCGCGACCTCCGGGGTCAACACCAAGCACCTCCAGTGGTTACGGGGTCACCGTGTCCCTGTGGTGCTCGTGGCCAGGGATGTCGAGGGGTTAGAGATCGACGCTGTGCTCGTGGACAATTTCCGGGGAGCCTACCTGGCCGTCCAGCACCTGATCGGGCTCGGCCACCGCAGGATCGGGTTCATTGGGGGCCCATCGACGCTGCACGTCTCTCAGGAGCGCCGGAGAGGGTACCTCCAGGCTCTTGACGACGCGGGCATCGCACCGGATCCTGCATACAGCGTGGAAGGGAACTTCCGCGCAGAGGGCGGGGATAGCGCGATGCAAAAGCTCTTGCAGCTTTCCCCTCCCCCGACCGCTGTGTTCGCTGCAAACGACCTGATGGCCATCGGGGCGATGAACGCCATCAAGAGAGTAGGCCTGCGCATCCCGGGAGACGTTGCTGTGGTGGGGTTCGACGACATTCCCTTCGCCTCCCTCGTAGAGCCGCGCCTCACAACCGTTGCCCAGCCGAAGTACAAGATGGGGGCCATGGCGATGACGCTGCTCTTGGAGCGCATCGAGGGGAAGGGGGATGGCCCTAGGAAGATTCTCCTAGAGCCGGAGCTCATTGTGCGAGATTCGTGCGGGGCGCGCGAGAAGGAGGCGGAGGAAATCCCAGCTCCGCCGCCGTGATTCACCCTCAGTATTTTGATTGCGTTGACTGTGTAGACCGCGGAGGAGGGAGGTTCTATGAAAGGACTGGTCTTGCATGCGGAATGGCAGCCCCGCCCTGGGTACGTGGTGAGCGAGTTTGAGCGGTCTACGGGGAAGGCAATCACTGGGAGTAGCGTCTGGCGGTACCCTAAGCTTAGCCTGGAGGAACTCCCAGAGCCTCGCCTGGGTCCCAAGGACGTCCT
The DNA here is from genome assembly GCA_030550015.1 of bacterium. Taxonomy (GTDB): domain Bacteria; phylum Sysuimicrobiota; class Sysuimicrobiia; order Sysuimicrobiales; family Thermofontiviventaceae; genus Thermofontivivens; species Thermofontivivens primus. The sequence continues at coordinate 8,857 of JAUQQG010000024.1, forward strand.
CATCCGCCCCAAGGCGTGTGGAATCTGCGGGTCTGACGTGCACTTCTACGAGACGGACGAGGAGGGGTACATGCTCTACCCCGGTCTCACGAAGTTCCCTGTGGTGATTGGCCACGAGTTCTCCGGGGAGGTCGTAGAGGTGGGTTCCGAGGTGCGGGACCTCCGTCCAGGGGATATGGTGACCTCGGAAGAGATGATCTGGTGCGGTGAGTGCACTCCCTGCCGCAACGGCTATCCCAACCAGTGCCTCAACCTCGAGGAGATCGGCTTCACCATCCCAGGCGCTCAGGCCGAGTACATCGTCGTGGGAGCCAAGTATTGCTGGAAGATCAACGACCTGGCAGAGCGATATGGGGATATTGACCGCGCCTACGAAGCAGGCGCCCTCTGCGAACCAACAAGTGTGGCCTACAATGCTATGTTCACCCGCGCCGGGGGCTTCCGCCCAGGGGGGTATGTGGCGGTGTTCGGGACAGGGCCTATCGGCTTCGCCGCCATTGCCCTGGCCCGGGCTGCGGGAGCGGGGAAGATCATTGCCTTTGAGGTCTCCCCAGTTCGTCATGAGCTCGCCAGGAAGATCGGCGCCGACGAGGTGTACAACCCCGTGGAGCTGGAGAGGCAAGGAATCTCCCCGCGCCAGGTACTCCTGGAGAGCACGAAGGGGGAGGGGGTGGATATGCATGTGGAGGCAGCGGGTGCTCCTAGTCGTACCATCCCAGAAATGGAGGCGACACTTGCCATTGGCGGCAAGATCGTGATGATCGGGAGGGCCTCGGAGCGGACGCCGATTTATCTCGAACACTTCCAGACCCACGCCGCCCAGATTTACGGCGCGCAGGGGCACTCGGGCTACGGGAACTTCCCCTACGTGATCCGCCTCATGGCCTCCGGGAAGATCGACATGACCCAGATTATCACCAGCAGGTTCCCTTTGGATCGCGCGGTGGAGGCCGTCCAGAAGGCCGCCCGGCGCGAGGACGGTAAGATCATGATCCGGCAGTGAGATTCTTCCATGCGGTTCGGGTTGAACGGGGCAACGACGGGGAAGGCCGACCTCCTCCTGGACATCCGCGTAGCTGCAGCAGCAGGGTACCAGTACCTTGAGATCCGAGATGTCAAGCTTGAATCCTACCTTCAACGTGGGGGGACTATCGAGGCGCTGGCCAGAACATTTGAGGAAGCGGGCGTACGCCCTTTGAGCGTGAACGCCCTGGAACGATCCACCCTGGGCACGCCTGAGACGCGGAAGACGGTCCTTGATCGCCTGAGGAGGTTCTGCGAATGGGCGGAAGGCCTCGATTGTCCGTACGTTGTGGCTGTGCCAAGTCCCCTGGAAGCTCCGATGGCCCGCGAGGAGGTCGTCACACAGTCCATGGAGGCGTTGCAACAGATAGCGGAGGTGGCGAAGGAGTACGGCGTCAAGGTGGGGTTCGAATTTCTTGGGTTCGCGAGCTGTTCTGTGAACACCCTGGAGCTCGCTGCGGAGATTGTGGACCGTGTGGGCGATCCCTCCCTTGGCCTCGTCATTGACACTTTCCACTTCTACGTGGGAGGGTCGTCGTGGAGCGCCCTTGAGACATTAGATCCCCAGAGGATCTTCATCGTCCACCTCGACGACGCAGAGGATCGGCCGCGCCATACGTTGACCGATGCGAATCGGGTTCTCCCTGGAGACGGGGTGATCCCCTTGCGTGACCTGGTCGGTCGCCTGGAGGCGCGCGGGTACCGTGGGCCTTACTCCATCGAGCTCTTCCGGCCGGAGTACTGGGAATGGGATCCGCTAGACCTTGCAGTAAAGGCCAGAGAGCGGATGGAACAGCTCCTCCCGATTTCTCTTTAGACCGTGTAGACTGTGTAGACCGTGCAGACCGTGTAGACCAAGGCAGGAGGGAGAGACAGTGACGGTCAAGGTTGGGATTCTCGGAGGAGGGTTCATTGGCCGCGTGCACGCGCTCAACTTACGGAAGGATGCACGGGTGCACATCGTGGGCATCGCCGACATTGTCCCTGCGGTAGCGAGGCGCCTGGCAGAGGAGGTAGAGACGCGCGCGTTCCAGAACCTGGAAGATCTCCTGAATGCAGGGGCGGAAGCGATCTACGTCTGCACCCCCAACGTCCACCATGTGGAGCCCGTCCTTCAGGCCCTCGCGGCGGGCGCCCACGTCTTCAGCGAGAAGCCCATGGCGACCTCCCTGGAAGGGGCCCGCAAAATTCTAGAAGCCACAAAGCAGGCAAAGGGGATCTACCAGCTGGGGTTCAACAGGAGGTTCAGCAACGTCTACAAGTTCGCCAAGCGTCTCATCGACGATGGGCGCATCCGTCCCCTCCTCGCCCAGATGAAGCATAACCGGGGTGAGCTACAGCAGCCTCCCTGGACCGGCGATCCAAAGGTCACGGGAGGATATCTCTATGAGACCCCCATCCACCTCTTCGACATGGGCAGGTTCCTGTTCGGGGACGTGGAGGAGGTGGTGGGGTGGGCAAAGCAGAGCGTCTATGGGGAGCTCGATGGGTTCGTCCTCCTCTTCCGCTTCCGCAACGGGGTGATCGCCTCGATTACCACAGTGGCGCACACGAGCTGGCTCTTTCCTTACGAGCGTGTGGAGATCTACGGGGAGCACCAGATGATTGTCACCGAGGAGCTGGAGCGAGCAGCCTTCAGCCCGGGCCCTCGCGAGGAGGCAGAGGCCATCGAGTGTCTCCATATGCCCTTCGAGGAGAAGTGGGGCTATGCTGAGGAGGACCGCCTCTTCATCGATGCGGTACTCGGTGAGCGCCCTCCGGCTGTTACCGCGGAGGATGGATATCGTGCCACCGAACTTGTGGAGGCGGTCTACCAGGCAGTCAGAGATGGGCACCCTGTGCGGCTTCCGCTTTGAACCGGATAAGCTCGTGAGTCGTGAGGGGAGACAGAGAGATCAGCAAGATAGACGACAGGGACAATAAGGGGGGAGGCACATGTGGAGACTTGGAGTGGTGTGCATCGTACTACTCCTCATCGCGGGGATGCTCCTCCCCGCGCAGGGGCAACCCCAGCGTCTTATGGTCTACGGGGCGATCCATGAGACGGAGATCGCCAAGATGCTGGAGGCGTTCACGAAAGCCACGGGGATTCCCGCAGAGTTCATCCGCGGCTCTAGCGGGGAGCTTGTGGCCAGGATCAAGGCAGAGCGGGCCTCTCCAAAAGCAGACGTCAAGCTAGGAGGCCCAGCCGATTCCCACGAGGCCCTGGCCCTGGAGGGACTCTTGATGCCCTACATCCCGCCGGAGGCCAAGAACATCGACCGGCGTTTCCGGAGTCCGCTGCACTACTGGCATGGTTTCTACATTGGAGCCCTTGGGATTGCCATCAACAAACCTCGTTTTGACAAGGAGCTGCGGCCCAAGGGCGTTGACTATCCTAAGACCTGGGAGGATCTGCTGAACCCTGCCTTCAAGGGGGAGATCGTCGTGGCCAACCCCGCTACCTCCGGGACGGCCTTTACCTTCGTGGCTACCCATCTCCAGCGCCTGGGCTGGGAGAAGGGGTGGGAGTACTTGACGGCGTTCCACAAGAACGTCAACCATTATACTCGGAGCGGTGCGGCACCAGCCAACATGGCGGCAACGGGGGAGTTCATCATCGGCATCGCTTTCGGTCATGACATCCTGAAACCGGCGAAGCAGGGGTATCCCGTAATGCTCGTGTACCCACCAGACACGGGGTGGGAGATCGGGGCAGTCTCCATTATCAAACGAGGTCCGAACCCTGAGGCGGCGAAAAAGTTCGTCAACTGGGTCCTCACCCGCGAGGCGGGGAAGCTCCACACCGAGATCTCCCTGCGGATCTCCGTGCGTCCTGATGTTCCCGTTCCCGAGGGTGTCATCCCCATCAGCCAGATCAAGCTACTGAAGAACTATGATCTGAGCTGGGCCGCCCGCGAGCGGAATCGCATCCTGGCAGAGTGGGAGCGAAGGTTTAAGTAGAGTTGGGATTTTGTACTTCGTGCGTCGTGAGCGGGGAGATCGCAGGTGAACCAAATCAAGAGATGACCAGATCGGCAAGAGGCTAGGATGCTGGACCAAGTGCGCCTTCAAGCCAAGGAGTTCCGGCGCATCGCCGCGGACCCGCTGCTGCTCACCCTCCTTGTCATAGTGGCGGGGTTGCTTGTCGTGTTTATTCTCTTCCCCGTGGTGAGGGTATTGACCCTCCCGCGCCTCGAACACTGGCACGAGTTTCTGGGAAGGCCAGCCCTGTTGAGGGCTGCGATCCACAGCTTGGTCATGATGATCCTTTCCACCACCACGGCCACCCTCGTGGGGTTGCTGTTCGCTTACGCCCTGGTGCGGACCCAGATGCCTATGAAAGCATTCTTCAGGACGCTCACGCTCCTCCCGCTCATCTCCCCGCCGTTTGTGACGGGACTTGCGTTCATCCTGTTGTTCGGGCGCAGGGGACTGTTCACCTATTCGGTGCTCGGGCTTGACCTCAACCCCTATGGATGGCACGGCCTGTGGATGGCCCAAACGCTGGCCTTCTTCCCTGTGGCCTACCTCACGATTGCCGGGGTTCTGCGGTCCATCGATCCGGCCCTGGAGTTGGCAGCGCAGGACCTCGGCGCGAGCGGGTTCCAGATTTTCCGCACCGTCACCCTTCCCCTTCTCACGCCGGGGATCGCGAGCGCTGCGCTCCTCGTGGGGATCTTCGTCCTCGCCGACTTTGGGAATCCTATGCTCATCGGGGGCAACTACTCTGTCCTGGCGACGGAAGCCTACATGCAGGTGATTGGCCGGTACAACACGGAGATGGCAGCGTTGCTCGCCTCCGTTCTCCTCTTGCCCTCCCTCGCCCTTTTCCTTGCCCAGCGCTATGTGATGGAGAAGAGGTCGTTTGTGACGGTGACCGGGCGCCCAAGCGCGCTCGGGCGGAAGCCCGCGCCCTGGTATGTGACCTGGCCGCTGTTTGGATTTTGCCTTGCCGTTTCCCTGGTGATCCTGGCGATTTATCTCGTCATCGTCCTTGGGGCTTTCTCGAAGGTCTGGGGGGTCGACTGGAGCCTCAGCCTGCGTAACTTCCAGTACACCATTTTCCGCCAGCGTGATCTCTACAACAGCGTCCGGTTTGCCCTCTCCGCGGCTGTCCTGACGGCGGCCCTCGCGACCCTGAGCGCTTACCTCATCGAGCGGAAGAGTTTCCTGGGGAGGGAAGTTCTGGACTTTTTCACCGTCCTACCTGCGGCGGTCCCCGGGACCCTCATCGGCATTGGCTACGTCCTCGCCTTCAACCAGCCTCCGTTGGAGCTCACAGGGACGGCGGCGATCATCGTCCTGTGCATGGCCTTCCGCACACTCCCTGTGGGGTACCGCAACGCCGTCTCTGTCCTCCACCAGATCGACGTGGCCATCGAGCGGGCATCGGAGGACCTCGGGGCGGACAGCCTGCGGACGTTCGTGCACATCGTCTTGCCCCTCCTCAAGTATGCGTTCTTCGCCACGTTGGTTTACACGTTCGTGAAGTCCATCAATACGCTCAGCGCAGTGATCTTCCTGATTTCCCCCGGGAATGTCGTGGCTTCCGCATCAATCCTTGGTCTCGCGGAGCACGGCTACTGGGGGCAGGCTGCAGCCCTTGCCACCGCGCTCATCACCTTGGGCCTCCTCAGCGTGGTGGTCTTCCGTCTCATTGCCGGGAGGCGGGCGCAGCTCTTTGAACTGTGAGAAAGGGAATAGGATGCGGTACAAGATGCTCGTAGCGGACATCGATGGGACTCTCGTCCGGGTTGTTCCCGAGGGGCAGGGATCGAGAGATGCCCCTGTGGTCCCTGTGGAGACCCTGGAGGCGCTCCGGGAGATCCGAAGGAGGGGAGTCCGCTTCCTCCTTGCCACTGGGCGGATGTGGGCTTCCGCCCGAAGATTCTTCGAGATGGCAGAGGCAGATCCCCCGGCGATCCTCTACAATGGGGCAATGGTCTACGACTTTGCTCGGGGGACGACGCTCTATCGCCGGCAGGTGCCTCTTGCCACGGCACAGAAGGTCCTGCGCCTCCTCCGGGAGTTCCCTGAGGTGCAGCCTCATGTCTACGTGGACGATCAGGTGTACGTTGGGCGCATCAACCGGATCACCGAGGAGTACCAACGCAAGGACAGCATCCCCGTGCGGGAGGTGGGAGACCTCCTGCAATTCCTTGAGGCGGATCCCGTGAAGATCCTCATCATCGGGGAGAGAGCCCGTTTAGAGCAGCTTGCCCAGGCGATCCGCGCGCTCCCGGGAGACCCCGTAAACTTCGTCTTCTCAGAACCGACCTATCTGGAGATCCTACCTCCCGGGACCTCGAAGGGGAAGGCCCTGCAGTTCGTCGCCGAGACCCTCGGTATCCCTAAGGAGGCTATTGTCGCGGTGGGGGATGATCTCAACGACCTGGAGATGATCCGCTACGCAGGGGTGGGTGTCGCTATGGCCGACGCCCCGGAGGGGCTGCGTGCAGAAGCGGACTACGTTTGCGGAACGGTAGAGGAAGGAGGGCTGAGGGAGGTCATCGAGCGTTTTCTCCTTAGGGAAAATCCCTACTGAAAATCTGGCGGGTTGGCATCGAGGGCTTCCACACCATGCCAGGAATGCGGTGGGATTTTCGCAAGGGAAGGCAATAAGACCAATACAGGAGGGGAGGGATTCCCATGCAGAGACGGCTTCTCTCCATAGCCCTTCTGAGCGTCCTGGTCCTAGCCCTGGCCAGCGGGATCCAGACCAGTGCGCAGCCCAGGAAGATCGTCATCTACTCCGCCATCGAGGAGAAGGTGACGACGGAGATCGTCAAGGCGTTCCGCGCCAGGACTGGGATCGAGAGCGAGGTCTTAAGCCTAGCGGCAGCAGGGACGCTCGCCACGCGGATCCGGGCCGAGAAGGCGAAGCCAAGGGCGGATGTGTTCATGGGAGGATCCGCGGACATCCATGCTCCTTTGGCCAAGGAAGGGTTGCTGCTCAAATACATCCCCAGGACCCTCGCCGAGGCCAAGATCGACAAGCAGTTCTACGATCCCGAGCACTACTGGCACGGGTGGTACCTGGGGGCCCTGGGCATCTTGGTGAACCGGGACCGGTTTGAGCGGGAGATCGCTCCAAAGGGCGTCTCCATGCCCAAGACCTGGGATGATCTGCTTAACCCCGTATACAAGGGCCACTTCGCTATGCCGAGCCCCGTGACGACGGGAGGGGGATATATCTTCGTAGCTACCCAGGTCTTCCGCTTGGGGGAGGATCGGGCGTTTACTTGGCTCAAGCAGCTCATGGCAAACGCCGCCCACATCACTCCTACGGCCCCAGCTACAGTGACGCTCATCTCCCGTGGAGAGGCGATCGTGGCGATGATGTGGGCCCATGAGGGGTTTGTGGCCCGCCTCATGGGCTTCCCGGTGGAGGTGATCCTGCCTCCGGATACGGGGTTTGAGATCGGATCCGTCTCGATCATCAAGGGTGGGCCCAACCCTGAGGGAGCAAAGGAATTTGTGGATTTCCTCATGACGCCCCTCCCGCAGGGAATCAACGCGGCGTACGGGATGCGCTATCCGGTGCGTCCAGATGCCGCTTCCCCCAGAGGGGCACCGCCTTTTGCCTCGATCAAGTTTGTGAAGTACGACCGGGTGTGGGCCATTGAGAACCGGGACCGGCTCATCCGGAGATGGCAGACGGAGATTGGTCGCTAGGAGGGTTATCCTATGCTCGAGTGGGCGGGGACGCGCAGGGGGCGGGTTCTTCTCGATGATCCAGGGCTGGCTCTCGTATTCGCACTTGTGGCTACCCTGCTCGTGGTCTTCGTGGTTCTCCCCACCCTTCGTGTGATCAGCTATCCCGCTCTGGCCGACTACCTCGCCGTCCCCGCCCAACCCCGCTGGATCCAGGCCATCCGGAACAGCCTGGTCATGATGGTCCTCTCGACGGCTACGGCGACGAGCGTGGGGTTCCTCTTTGCCTTCGCCATCTCCCGCGGCCTTCCAGGGGCACGGTTCTTCGCGACCATGGCCATGCTCCCGCTCTTCGCCCCTCCTTTCATGGTGGCCTTCTCCTACATCCTGATGTTCGGCCGAAACGGGCTGATCACCAAAGAACTCCTCGGGCTCAATGTCAATATCTTCGGCTGGCCAGGCCTCTGGCTGGTGCAGACCGTGGCCTTCTTCCCCTATGCGGCCTTGATCATCGGGGGCGTTCTCGAGGCCATCAATCCATCCATGGAGTATGCGGCCAGGTGGCTGGGGGCGCGGGAGTGGGATGTCTATCGAACCGTGGTGATCCCTCTGGCGAAGCCTGGGATCACGGCAGCGGCGCTCCTTGTGGCCATCTCGGTTCTGGCTGATTTCGGAAACGCCGTGCTCATCGCCGGGAATTTCCCCCTGCTGGCAACCGAGGCGTGGTTCCTCATCGAGGGGTGGGCCGATCTCAAAGGGGCGGCCATCGCCGTGAGCCTCCTGCTCATCCCCACAGTGGGCCTCTTCCTCCTCGAGCGGAGGTGGGTACGCCAGCGGATCTACACCGTGGTGACGGGACGGGGGACGCGCGTTTCCCGGGCTTCTGTCCCTACCTTCCTCAAGTGGCCTATGGTATTTGGTTGTTCTCTCGTCTCCCTGCTTGTCCTGATTGTCTATGTGGGTGTATTCGCCGGGAGCTTCGTCACCACTTGGGGATACAATTGGCGCCTGACCCTGGATCACTGGCTCCTGGCAAAGGAATGGCTCGGCCCGCTCCTCAACAGCCTGAAGGTAGGAGTGATGAGCGCGGTATTGACCACGGCCATCGCTGTGACCGCGGCATTCCTCACCGCCTGCTACCGGCTCTATGGCGCAAGGTTTCTGGACTTCACGGCAGTGGTCCCGGCCGCCCTTCCCGGCGTCTTCGTGGGTGTGGGATTCCTCCTGACGTTCTCACGTCCTCCCTTAGAGCTGGTGGGTACGGCTTGGGCACTGATCCTGGCCCTGACGTTTTGGCACATGCCTATGGGGTACCAGGCAGCCCTGGCCGGGCTGGCCCAAATCGAGCGGGCGATCCAGGAGGCGGCGGCAAACCTGGGTGCTTCGGGGCTCAGGACGTTCGTGGACATCTACCTCCCCTTGTTGCGCCACGCCGTGATCGCCTCCTTCACGACCTCGTTCATGCGTGCGGTAACGAATTTGAGCATCGCAGTCTTCCTCGTCACACCAGGGAACATGGTAGGGACCTTCGCTATCCTCATGGCGATCAATAATGGGAACTGGGGAACAGCGGCTGCGCTGACTGTGGCGCTCCTTTTGGTGAGCCTAGGGATCCTGGCCTTAGGCCAGACGCTTCTTGGCCGTGGGCTGCGCCCGTTGCCCTCAGGATGATATCTTAAAGAGGGGGAAAGGGATCCATGAGCACTGTGCACGTTCGGCTCATTCACGTCGTGAAGCGCTTTGGAACGACCCCTGCTGTGGACGATGTCTCGTTGGATGTCCTGGAGGGGAGCTTCACCACTTTACTAGGACCCAGCGGGTGCGGGAAAACGACGACGTTGCGCCTCATTGCAGGTTTCTACGAGCCCGACCAGGGGGAGATCTGGATCGGTGGGAAAAAGATGAACGATGTTCCTCCTCACAGACGCCCCACAGCCATGGTCTTCCAAGAGTATGCCCTGTTCCCCCACATGACCGTGTTCGAGAACGTCGCCTACGGGCTCCGCATGCGTCGTCTCCCCCGGAGGGAGATTGAGGAGCGGGTAGGTTCCATCCTGGAGTTCGTAGGCCTTCCAGGGCTGGAAGGGAAGTTCCCCCACCAGCTCAGCGGCGGGCAACAGCAGCGCGTGGCCTTGGCGCGCGCCCTCGTGGTGGAGCCAGAGGTTCTCCTTTTGGATGAGCCCCTGAGCAACCTAGACGCCAAGTTGCGCATCCGTGTACGCACGGAGATCCGGGAGATCCAGCGGCGGTTGAAGAAGACCACCATCTATGTCACCCATGACCAGGAGGAGGCCTTGTCCATCTCCGACGTCATCGCGGTGATGGACCGCGGGCGCATTGTGCAAGTGGGGACGCCCACGGAGATCTACCACCGCCCTGCCAACAGGTTCGTGGCGGACTTCGTGGGGCTGGCGAACTTCGCCACGGGGAGGGTTGTGGAGGCATCCGACGGTCGGGTGAGCGTGGACATCGGGGTGAGCCGCCTCTCCCTCATTGAGGAGGATGCCCGCCTACGCCCCGGCGACCAGGTGGTGGTCTCGGTCCGGCCAGAAGCCATCCATCTCAGTCTGCATCCCCCTGCGCAGGAGAACACGCTGAAAGGGGTGATCACTTCGGCAAGTTTCCTCGGGAGTGTCACGCGGTACTGGGTGCGCGTGGGGGAGATGGAGTGGATCGTTGATGTGCCGGGTGGGGCACCCGAAGGTGCCACCGGGGAGCGTTACCTGTTCCTCCCACCGGAGAACATCCGAGTAGTGGAGAAGGTGTGAAGAGTCGGCCGGCAAACGTCGGATGGCTTTTGCCGGGGCTCTGAATTCTGGCAAAGGAGGAGGAGTGGCATGGGAGACTGGAAGCTGCCCCCCGAGGGAGGGCACATGGACAAACGGACGGGCATCTACCTCCAGAATATGACCTGGAAGGAGATCCAAGAGCGCCTCAAGAAGAACGATGTCCTCATCGTTCCCCTCGGTTCCACCGAGGCCCATGGTCCTCATGCCCCGCTCGGCGAGGACATCTGGCTCGTCTGCCGCATGGCTGAGCTCGTGGCCGAACGGACAGGATGTACCGTCGCCCAGCCCCTCTGGTATGGGTCCCATCCCTACCATCACCTGGGGATGCCTGGTACGGTGGTAATCCCCGAGGACGTATTCACCGCGTTCGTCCGTGCGATGATCGCCGGGTTTTGGAATATGGGGTTCCGCAAGCAGATCCTCCTCAATGGCCACGGCCATGAGTACGTGATCCCTACAGCGATCCATCAGTTTGCCAAGCGCTACAAGGTCCCAGCGGTGATCATCAACCTGAACTGGTACCATGCCATTCCCGATCACTTCAAGACGAAAGAGCAGGGAGGGGTGTACGAAACGCCGTTCATCCACGCGGACGAGGTGGAGACCTCCTGGTCCCTCGCCCTGTTCCCCGAGATGATCGAGATGAAGGACGCGGTGGACACGAATCCTTTTGGCTTCCTCCCTGAGGGCCACATCGATAAGGCCGGAAACCTCCTGCGCAGGCCCATCGCTTGGTATGGACATGTCGGGGGCGGGCCCATTGAGGTGAAGGCCTACATCGAGGGGGTCGTGGGGAAGGCTACCCTGGCCAGGGCGGAGAAGGCCTACCCCGGTGTAGAGGCGCTCCTGGACTACATGGTGAAGCTCGTCAACGACATCCTCGAGCGGTTCCCGCCTGGCCAGCTTCCACCTATTGAACTGGTGACTGAGCGAGACAAGGAAGAGCTTGAGGCGGTCCTGCGGGGTCCACTCCAGGGAGGGAAGAGCATCTATACATTGGCATATCCGCCTTGATCGCATCTATAGGGTCTATCGCGTCTATCGGGTCAAAGGCAAGAGAGCGGGAGAGGGATCGCGCGTCATGAAGCTGAGTATGGTGGTCTCTCCTTCTCCGACGACGTTCGAGGCCGTGGCCTTCCAAGGGGAAGTAGCTTCGCACCTCCATGAGCTGAAGGCCTTGGGATACGAGGGTGTTGAGCTGGCGATCCGGGACCCTGGATCCGTGGATCGAACGGCCCTCCGGGCCCTCCTCGACGAGGTAGGGCTTTCGGTTCCAGCCCTCGGGACAGGCCAGGCGTACCTCGCCGATGGTTTGAGTTTCACCAATCCCTCAAAGGGCGTTCGTCGCGGGGCTGTTGCGCGCGTCCGCGCCCATATTAGCCTGGCCGCAAGCCTCGGGGCCATGGTGGTCATTGGGTTGATCCGGGGGAAGGTGGAGGAAACCCCGCGGGAACAGGCGGTAGCGTGGATGCTGGAGTGTCTCAAGGAATGCGCCCAAGTTGCAGAGGATGCGGACATGCGCCTTGTTCTGGAGCCCGTGAACCGCTATGAGTCCAATCTGATCAATACGGTGGAGGAGGCCTTGGCGGTGATCCAGGAGGTAGGCTCGCCCTACCTCGGCCTCCTGGCGGACACCTTTCATATGAACATCGAAGAGCCCTCCATAGAGGCGTCGCTGAGGGCTGCCGGGAGCCTGCTCTGGCATGTGCACATCGCCGATAGCAACCGCAGGGCCCCTGGCCTCGGCCACCTCGACTTCCCCCGTATCCTCAAGACCCTGCGCGAGATAGGGTACTCTGGCTATCTCTCCGCCGAGATCCTTCCCTTCCCGGACCCTCATGAAGCCAGCCTCCAAACGGTGCGCTACCTCAAGGGGATCATGAGCTCTCCATAATCACGGAAGAAGGAAACTTTCTTTGCACGTCGAAAAATGACAACGTTGTCATATGCCGGTGACGATTCGAGATGTAGCCAGGCAAGCTGGTGTATCGGTAAAGACGGTCTCCAGGGTGATCAACGGGGACGGTCCCGTCCGAGAGGCGACGCGGCAGCGCGTCCAGGCGGTAATCGAGGCCCTGCACTATCGTCCGAACGCAGTTGCGCGGAGCCTCGTGACGCGTCGCACCATGGCCCTGGGCCTCCTGATCGCCGACGTTATCAACCCCTTCTTCCCAGAAGTTGTACGAGGGGTTGAGGACGCAGCGAAAGTGGCTGGGTATACCGTCCTTCTTGGGAACACAGATGAGGACCCCGTGCAAGAGGAACGGTACTTGGCCCTCATGCAAGAGCGCCAAGTGGACGGTTTAGTACTTTCTGGCTCCCGTGCGGAGGAGGAAGTTTTGAGGCAAGCGGCGGATTCCGGCTTCTGGATGGCCTTGATCAACCGCGCGGTACACCACCCACGCATCCTTTCCATCCTTGTGGACAACGCTGATGCGACAGCCCAGGCCACCTCTTACTTGATCCAGAAAGGACACCGGCGTATCGCGTATCTCCTCGGTCCCAGCAGGGCCGAAGCTGCACGACTCCGGTTCGAAGGGTACCGCCGCGCCCTCCGAGAGCATGGGATTCCCTTCCGGCCAGCGTACGTGGTGCAGGAGATCCCTCGCATAGAAGGGGGGCGAAAGGCTATGCGAACCCTCCTTGCGCTCCCCTCGCCTCCCACGGCCGTGGTTGCCTATAATGACCTCATGGCCATTGGGGCCATAGAGGCTGTTCAAGAAGCAGGTGGCAGGGTTCCCGACGATGTTGCTGTCATCGGTTTTGATGACATTCTCCTCGCAGCGTATACCATCCCACCCCTGACCACGGTGCGCGTTCCAAAGTACGAGATGGGATACAAGGCCGCAGCTGCCCTGATCGATACCATCAAGATTGGCCGGACATCCCCTCGAGTGGTGCGGTTCAAAGGGAAGATCGTCGTACGAGGGTCGGCCTAGGAGGCCGGGATGTACGTTACGGTACGGCCGCAGCGTGGATATCAGGAGATCTTTGGGGCGGAGAGGTTCCAGTATCTCCATCTCGGGTTTCTCTCCCTGGAGGCAGAAGACCGCTTCTCTGGTGAGACGGGGCAGCGCGAGCTGGTGATGGTCCTCCAGTCAGGGGACTGTGAAGTCCACACGGAAGGGTTTTCCGCCCCTCTCCGCCGCAAGTCCGTCTTCTCCGAGAAAGCCAGCGCCGTCTATCTTCCTCCGGGTGTTCCATTCACTGTGCACGCCCGTGGTTCATCGCAACTCGTGTTGGCGTCAGCTCCTGCGCATACTGGACCCATGCCGACGATCATCGGGCCCGATGCTGTGCGGGTGCGCGAGGTGGGGAGGGAGAACTGGCAGCGGGAAGTCCATGATATCGTGTCCATGGATTTCCCAGCCGAGAGGCTCCTGGTCGGGGAGACCTATAATCCCCCAGGGAACTGGAGCAGCTACCCTCCTCACAAGCATGATATGGACCGTGGAGAGGAGGAAACGGCGATGGAGGAGGCCTACCTCTTCCGCATCGACCCGCCGCATGGGTTCGGCCTTCAGTGCCTGTACTCTGGCGATGGCCGCGAGGAGGTCTACATCGTCAGGAACCTGAGCGCAGTTGCCCTCTCGGGCTATCACCCGGTGGTGGCGGCTCCTGGATACAGGCTTTACTACCTCTGGGCGATGGCGGGGAGAAGGCGGAAGCTCATCCCGCATATCGAGGAGGCACATGCCTGGATCCTAGCATAATGTCTTTCGAGCCCAGCACACGTCTATGGAAAATTGAGTCAAGGAGGGGAAAGATGATGAAAGGGATTGCCACGAGAGCTCTTGTGATTCTCCTTGGGCTTGTGTTCCTTCTCACGAGTATCCCTGCGGGGTCGGCCGGCGCGCCCGTGACGATCACCGTGACCAATCGCAAGGGGTGGCGGTCCACGGAAGGGATCAAGGCCAACCTCCCCCAATTTGAGAAGGCCACGGGGATCAAAGTGAACTGGATCGACATCCCGCCAGGGGAGCTCACAGCCAAGACCCTCGCGGAGCTCGAGGCCAGGACAGGAGCGTTCGATGTGATTATGGCCAGCGTGGAGTTCGACCTGGCCGCGTACTACCGTTACCTGATCCCCCTGGACGAGTTCATCGCCAAGAAGTGGGGGAGCGTGGCTTCCTTCAAGCGGCTTATCAGCCCTGAGGCCGCTCGCGCCATTGTCTGGGAAGGAAAGGTCTATTATATCCCCTTCCACGGCAATGTCCAGTTCCTCATCTACCGGAAGAAACTGTTCGAAGATCCTGCGGAGCGATCGGCGTTTAAGCAGCGGTTTGGCTATGACCTGCCCACACCTCCCAAGACCATCAAAGAACTCGTGGATGTCGCTGTCTTCTTTACCCGCCCGGAGAAGAACCTGTGGGGGCTGGGGATCCCTCTTGGGGGGAAATACCCCCAGCACTTCTTGGAACACGTGATGCTGGGTGCAGGAATTGATGTTGTGGATCTGAAGACACGGAAACCAGACTTCGCCGAGGGTGCGAAGCGCGACCGGGCCGTGGAGATCGCCCAGTTCCTGTTCGACCTCTTGTATAAGTACAAGGTGATCCCTCCCGGGGCGAAGACCATGGGACACGTGGAGATGCGGGAAATCTGGAAGCTGGGCCAGCTCGCCATGGCCTTCTCCTGGTGGGGTGACCACTGGGACAAGCTTACTTCCCCGGAGTTCGTGTCGGCGGTTGGGGAGGTGGGGAGCGCCCCGTTCCCACAGTGGCCGGGCGGGCCTCCAGGACGCAGTGGCGGGCGCATGTCCATCTGGACCGTAGGCATCGTGGGCACCACGAAGAACAAGGACGCGGCCTGGAAGTTCATCGAGTGGCTCGTCTCCGAAGAAAACCTCCAGACCGAGGCCCGGACCTCCGGATCTGCCTCCCACTGGATCGCTGTGGACAAGGTCTCGGCAGAGCGCGGGTGGCTTGCCAAGGGTCTCGTGGAGGCGCTTCCCAAGAGCGTCCCTCCGCGCCTGGGGTTCCTGAAGGAGGGTCCGGAGATCGTCACCGCTTTTATCGAGGAAGCGCAGGCGTTGACCGTGGCAAGCGTTTCCCCGAAAGCAATGGTCGATCGGCTGGCGAAGCGCATCGCAGAGATCCTGAAAAAGTAAAAAAGCTCAGGCGAGAATGGAGAAGGGTCGGGAGCTTCCCTGGGCGTGGCTGGACGCGATGGCTCCCGACCCCTCTCTGTAGAATCGGGCCAGTTGGGGAGGGAAACATGTGCGGCGACTCACCTTGGATCAGGCGGTCCTGATCGCTCCAGCGCTTGCGATCATGCTCGTCTTCTTCGCCTACCCCATTGGCCTCACTGTGTACTTCAGCCTCCTGGACTACTCCCTCATGCGTCGCACCAAGGCGTTCGTCGGCCTTGCCAATTACCTCCACGTGCTCCAGAGCGACCTTTTCGTCAGGACCGCCACCAACACCCTGGTTTGGGTCGTGATCTCCACGGTCCTTCCCCTTCTCATTGCGCTTGTTGCCGCACTGCTCACCTACTTCCGGTTCCGCGGGTATCGTGCCTTCACCGCGCTGTTCAGCCTTCCCATTGTGTTCATCCCATCCTCCACGGCGATCCTCTGGGCCCTCATGTACAGCGACCCGTTTGGACTCGTCAACCACCTATGTGAAGCCTTCGGCCTTGGGCGACGTATCTGGCTTGCGGACCCAGCCACTGCGCTCCCGGCTGTTTCCATAGCCAACGCTTGGTATGGGACCCCGTTCGCTTATCTGATGCTCCTTGCCGGGCTAGAGAGCCTACCGCTCGAGCCGATCGAGGCCAGTGAGGTAGATGGGGCGTCTAGCCTCCAGAAGGTGCGCTACATCCTCCTTCCTATGCTCTGGCCCATTTTCACCGTGGTGTTCCTCCTGCGCCTCATCGATACGGTGCGGAGCTTTGCCCTCATCTGGATCATGACCCAGGGAGGGCCAGGGACAGCCTCGCTAACGCTCCCCGTCGCAACGTTCAAGGCTTCCTTCCTGCAGTACGATTACGGACTCGGTTCCGCGTGGGGGATCATCAACGTGATTGTGGTGATGGGGATCAGCTTTGCGATTGTGTGGAGGAGGAGGGAGGTTGAATGAAGGGCGGGTGGGGAGTTCCCCTCGTTGCATTGGCTATCTTCCTTCTCTTAGTCTGGGCTCTCACCCCTGTGGTCTACGCGATGCTCATCTCGCTGGCAGGGTTCGATCTCCCTACCAAGCTGGGGTTACCAAACGATCTTACCTTCGCGAACTATCTAGATGCGCTGACGGACCGGGAGGTCTACCGGGCCATGGCGAACTCCCTGATCATCGCTGTGCTCGCTACAGCGATCTCCACCTTCTCAAGCATCCCCGCCTCCTATGTCTTCTCCCGTTCTCAGTCCAGGGTGGCATCGGCGCTCCTCCTGTTGTTCCTGTTCTTCCGCCTCTTCCCGTGGATCGCCCTGGCCTTCCCGATATTCCTAGTGATGGCCCGCTTCCGCCTCCTCGACACCTACCTCGGGGTGAGTATCGGGCACACTGTCTGGATCATCCCCACCGCCATCTGGTACATGAAGGGTTTCTTCGACCTCGTGCCCAAGGAGCTCGAGGAGTCAGCTGTTCTTGACGGGGCGACGCCCTTTGTGCTGCTCACGAAGGTGGTGCTCCCCTTGGCGATCCCTGGGATGGTCGCCGTGAGCCTGCTGGCCTTTTTCTCCAGCTATACCGAGTACCTCTACTCACTCATCCTCACCCGGGTCCACACTGTCACGCTGCCTGTCCTGATGGCAGGATATCTTTCTGAATTCAAGGTGGAGTGGCGGAAGATCTCGGCGATCTCCATGCTCTCGACCATCCCGATGCTGGCGTTCTATTCCTACCTCCTCAGCTACATGCGGCGGGGCCTCCTGTACGGCGTCATGAAAGGATGAGCTGCTCCACAGAAGGGGGACGAGATGGAGAAGACGATCTTGACCCTCGATCTAGGCACCACCGCGGTGAAAGCGACGCTGTTCACCGTGGATGGGGTGGTCTGTGCGCAGGCAATGCGAGAGTATCCCACGGAGCGCCCACGGCCGGATTGGGCAGAGCAGGACCCGGAAGTCTGGTGGGAGGCGTCCGTGGAGGCGATCCGTGCCCTCGGGGATCTCCGAAGTGTCAAGGTAATTAGCTTGACATCTCAGCGCGAGGGGGTCGTCCCCGTGGATGCCCAGGGGAACCCGCTCGCCCGGTGCATCATCTGGCAGGACCGACGGGCCTACCAAGAGGCCCAGGAGCTTGCTTCGGCCTTTGGCGAGGGACTCCACGCACGGACGGGGATGCGGCCGGACCCAACGTTTACCGCCCCGAAGCTCTTGTGGATGCGACGCCACGACCCCGATTCCTTCACCCGCGCCCGTTGGTTCCTCCAGCCGCGTGACTATCTCTACCTGCGTCTTACGGGGTGTGCCGTCACCGATCCCTCCCTGGCCTCGCGCACCATGTTGTGGGATCTCCGCGCAGGCTGCTGGTGGGAGGAAGGGTTGTCCTACGTGGGCTTGCGGAATGACCAGCTCCCGCCTGTGTATCCTTCGACGGCTATGCCGGGTTCACTCTCTGTAGGGGCCGCGCACTCCCTCGGTGTGCAGCCGGGAATCCCTGTGGTGGTTGGGGCGGGGGATCGCGCGTGTGAGGCCATCGGCGTTGGGGCGGCAGATGGCCGGGTGATGGTGAGCACAGGGACGACGACCAACATCTCCACGGCGACAGTGGCCTTACCTGCTCGCCTCGACCCACGCTTGCTCTACTCCGCCCACGGGATCCCCGGATGGTATCTCATCGAGCAGGGGCTGAGCACTTCGGGCTCGATCCTCCGGTGGCTCCGCGATGAGGTACTAGGCGGACAGTGGACATATGCAGATCTTGACCGTCTCGCTGCAGAAAGCCCGCCCGGTGCCAGGGGATTGATCCTTCTCCCGTTCTTCATGGGCGCACGGTCGACACGCTGGAATCCCCACGCGCGTGGTCTTTTCCTGGGATTCACCCTTGGCCATCGCCTCGGCGACCTCGTGCGAAGCGTCTTAGAGGGAGTTGCGATGGAGATCCGGGCATGTCTCGACCTGTTGCGGAAAGGGAGTGTGCATGTTTCCGAGATCGTGGTAGTGGGCGGGGGTGCGCGGAGCAGCCTCTGGAACCAGATCCTGGCCGATGCCGCGGGATGTCCCGTCGTTGTGCCGAAGGAACGGGAGGCGGCCTCCCTCGGGGCGATGATCCTGGCTGCGGCAGGGATGGGCTACCTTGGGGAAATCTCTTCAAGTTGGAAAACCCTGAACCCGGTGGTCAACCTCTTCACATACCGGGAGGAGATTGCTCGCTTTTACGAGAACCTGTACTCCCTGTACAACGCGACCTACCGCGCCGTGGAGCCCTTATACGAGAGCCTCGCTGCCTTAGACGAGGAAGGGAGGTGATGACTCTGAAGTTCTCCTGCAGCCTGACGTTCCTGTTTACGGAAGTTCCTTTCCTCGAGCGGTTTGAGCGCGCCGCCGCGGCAGGGTTCCGGGCGGTGGAATACATGTTTCCCTATGGCTATGAGATCCCGGCGATCCGAGAATGCCTGGAGCGGTTCGGCCTCCAGCAGGCGCTGTTTAACCTCCCCGCAGGGAACTGGGATGCTGGGGACCGCGGGATTGCCGTGGATCCGGATCGGCGCCAGGAGTTCCGGGAAGGAGTCCACCGCGCCCTCGAGGTTGCAGAACAGCTCAATTGCCCTCGCCTGAATTGCCTTGTCGGCAAGCGACGCGAGGATCTGCCTTACGAGGAGCAGTGGGCCGTCCTCGTGGAGAACATGCGGTACGCTGCAGAGGTGGTGGGGGGAGCTGGGAGAACCCTTCTCGTGGAGCCCCTGAACACCTACGATATCCCTGGTTTCTTCCTGACGACGACGCGGGAAGCGTTGCGCCTTATCGAGGAGGTTGGGCATCCCGCGCTCAAACTCCAATACGACGTCTATCACATGCAGCGCATGGAGGGGAACCTTACCTGGACCTTGCGGACGCATCTCTCGCGCATCGGTCATATCCAGATCGCCGATGTCCCGGACAGGCACCAGCCGGGCACGGGAGAGATTCACTTCCCGTTCCTGCTCAGGGAGCTGGAGCGGTTGGGGTACGATGGGTATGTGGGGCTGGAGTACGTTCCCCTTGGTGGTACCGAGGCGTCCCTGCGGTGGATGGAGGAGATGGGATTTCCATTAGAGGTGACAAGGTGACAGAGTGACTGAGTGACAAGGTGACAGAGGGATGAGGTGAAAGGAGGTTAGGACCGAGATGGCGGAGCGCGTTGGGTTCATCGGCCTTGGGATCATGGGGAAGCCCATGGCCAGGAACCTCTTAAAGGCAGGGTATTCCCTTGTCGTGCACAATCGCAGCCGGGGTCCAGTGGAGGAGCTGGCCAAAGAAGGGGCGACACCGGCGAGCTCTCCGCGGGAAGTGGCGGAGCAGGCAGAGATTGTCATTACCATGTTGCCCGACTCCCCGGAGGTGCGCCAGGTGATCCTTGGGGAGAACGGGGTGATTGAGGGGATCCGCCCCGGGTGCATCGTGGTGGACATGAGCACCATCTCGCCCATTGTGACCAAGGAGATTGCTGCGGCCCTTGCAGCCAAGGGAGTCTCCATGCTCGACGCACCAGTGAGCGGTGGGGAGCGGGGAGCCATCGAGGGGACTCTTTCCATTATGGTGGGAGGACCTAAGGAAACATTCGAGCGCGTCCTGCCAATCTTCCAGGTTCTCGGCAAGAACATTGTCCACATCGGCGAGAACGGCGCAGGCCAGGTCACCAAAGCGTGCAACCAGATCGTCGTGGCCGTGACGATCCAAGCAGTGAGCGAGGCCTTGGTCCTGGCAGCGAAATCTGGCGTGGATCCTGCGAAAGTCCGACAAGCATTGCTGGGAGGGTTCGCCCAGAGCCGGATCTTGGAGGTCCACGGGCAGCGCATCCTCGAGCGCAACTTCAAGCCCGGGTTTAAGGCGAGGTTGCACCTCAAGGACCTGGGTATCGCCCTGGCCACAGGGAAAGCCGTTGGCGTTCCCTTGCTCACCACGAGCCTTGTCCATGAGATGCTGAACGCCCTGTGTGCAGCCGGCCGGGAGGAGTGGGACCACTCTGCCCTGGTGACCCTGGTGGAAGAGCTGAGCCACACCGAAGTCAGAGCAGCAGCTACGTAGGACGGGGCGACCTTCTCCATCCAAGCGAACCTTATGGGTTCAAGAACGGTCGTTGGAATCAAGTCCACCCAGATGGAAATGCTCCAGCTTGTCCGGCCGGAGCATGCCAACCCTCTCGGCACCCTCTATGGCGGCCGGATGATGGACTGGATTGCAACGGTTGCGACGCTGGCCGCCATGCGCCTGGCGAAAGGGCAGGTTGTGCTCGGTACTATGGACGATCTGGACTTCCTGAACCCCGTCCATGTGGGCGATGTCGTCACCCTACGGGCGCAGGTGGAGTACGTCGGGCGCAGTTCCATGGAGGTAGGTGTGGAGGTATTTGCAGAAGATCCGCGGACAGGGGTGAGGCGGCGCACAACCTCCTCACACTTGGCGATCGTTGCAGTGGATGAGAAAGGCCAGCCGCGTCCCGTGGGTGCGGAGGTCCTCCCAGACGGACCGGAGGAGCAGGAGATCTGGGAGCGTGCGCGGGAGCGGAAAGCAATGCGTAACGCCAGGTTACAAGATCGCGCCGCCCGGGCCCGCGAAGTGGAAGGGGAGGAGGTCGAGGGCGGGATCGTGCTGAGCAGGATTGTGTTCCCGGAGGATGCTGTCCTGGGGACTTTGATGTTCGCTGGCCGGTTGATGATGGATCTTGACGAGATCGCCATGATCGTGGCCACACGCCACTGCCGGGGGCAGGTGGTGACGGCCTCCGTGGACACCCTCTCGTTCTATGCGCCCATCCACGTGGGGGAGTTCGTCGTGTACAAGGCGGCGCTGAACCATGTAGGGAGGACCTCCATGGAGATCGGCATCAAGACCCTTGCAGAGAACCCCTACACCGGGGAGCTGCGGCACACCTGCACGGCTTTCTTTACGGCCGTCCACCTCGATCCCTCTGGGAGGCCCGCGCCAGTTCCTCCGTACGAACCCAAGACCCCCTGGGAGCAAAGACGCTGGCAGGCCGCCGAGGAGCGCCGCCGCGC
Source organism: bacterium (assembly GCA_030550015.1). Lineage (GTDB taxonomy): Bacteria > Sysuimicrobiota > Sysuimicrobiia > Sysuimicrobiales > Thermofontiviventaceae > Thermofontivivens > Thermofontivivens primus. The sequence goes on from JAUQQG010000024.1 coordinate 30,444, forward strand.
CAGGCTGGCCAGAATTGCCAAGCTCCGAGAGGCACGTACATGATCGAGTGGGCCGTGGTGGTAGCGGTGAGTTTCCTCCCATGGGTGGAGCTGCGAGGGGCGATTCCCCTGGGGGTTGCTATGGGGCTTTCTCCCCTTTGGACGTGGATCCTGGCTGTCGCCGCCAACTGCCTGATCATTTTCCCTACCTTTATAATTCTGGATCTCTTCTATACTCGCTGGCTGGGTAAGATCGCCTGGATTCAGAACACGGTCGGCCGGATCCGCCGGAAGGGGGAGGGGTACATTGCCAGGTACGAGCTATTGGGGCTTGCCCTGTTTGTGGCCATCCCTCTTCCTGGGACAGGGGCTTACGCAGGGACGGTACTCGCTTGGCTGCTCGGCCTCCCCCGCAGAAAGTCGGGACTCGTGATTGCCTGCGGGGTCGCCGTCGCAGGCGTCCTTGTGACCCTTGGGGTAACGGGCACGGTCCGGCTCCTACGCCTCTTCTGAGGATGAAGCCGATTCGCCTTTCAGGACATGCTCATGAGCAGATAAGCTATCGCGGAGCAACGGAACAGGAGGTTGTGGAAACGATTCGGACTGCTATGTATACTATTTTTGACGCGGGGGTAACACAATGAGGATTACTTACGACGCCGAAGTGGATGCATTGTACATTCGCTTTTTTTGAAACAACCGTGACCACCCAGCATGTCGCTGAGGGCATTGCTGTGGACTATTCGGCCGATGGTCGCATTACAGGTATTGAGATGTTGGACGCACGTAAACGCTTCGGCGATCCCGAGGTATTCAGGCGGGTCGTGCTTGAAGATGTGGGGATATCGAAAAGGTAAGGCTGGACCCGCTGGAGGGTGCAAGGATGATCGTGCTTCACGCCGGGGTTGAGGGCGGGGCGTTTCTCCTCTGGGGCGAGGTGCCTTTGGACCGGGAAGGCACTCCTCCCGAGAGGAAAGGGCGGCGAGGGAGTGCACAGACTTCCCCACCTCTTCCCTACGATGCCGGCGCTGATCGCTTGGTCGAAGCTCTTGGAGAAGGAGGCCTTGGTTCGATACCCAAGGGAGAACGCCCTGAAGCGGTGACGGTTTGGCTGCCCACGATCAACGGTACTCCGGTAGCGTCCAGCCCGCTGATTGCTGAATTTCCTGCTTCCCGTACTAAGCCCATCCTGAGACCTTGGAAGGTTACAGGGCTCCGCCTCCCGATCCAAAAGGCCATCGAGGTGCTCGCTGCCTGCGCAGACAGACCGATGCTGGCACCCGGTGTCCTTGTGGGGAAGGATCTGTCGTTTTGGGCGACGGCTATGCGCTTTGCCGGTGCACTCGTGGCAGGGCAGCAATTCCTGCCTTCGCTCGCCAAAGAGAACGGCCTCTACCGGGCCTGTTGGAAGCCAGTTCTATCCGGCCCCAATGCCGAACGGTTCGCAAAGCTCGCCAAGGCAATGCCGGCCGTCGCTCGGGCATTGACCCGTGAAACCGATTCGCCTCCCTCAGTCCCTTCGGCCTCCGTCCTCAAAAGGTTCGTGGAGGAGGTCGTTGACCATCTCATTCGCTTCTCGGATAGGTCCTCACCTCCTCAGGTTGACCGGAAGCGGCGGGGAGCGGCGTTCTCAAGCGTTCATGACCAGTGGTTGTATGCCCTCCGGTCTGTCGATGGGGTGATGGAAGGTGATGAGGAGGAGCTTGAGGAGTTCTTGGCCCAGGTCCAAAGATGGCAACGCCCCGTCGCCGTTCTGACGACCGCCCCGTTCCGACTCTGCTTGCGCCTCGAGGAGCCCGGCGAGAAGGACCCAGATCGGTGGCGGGTTCGATACTTCCTCCAAGCCGTAGATGACCCTAGCCTTCTCGTCCCGGCGCACCATGCTTGGAAATCTGAAGGAGATGGAGCATCGCCTTCCAGGGGAACCCGGCGAACCCCCCTCAAGATCTTGTTAGATTCCTATGGCGGATTCAATGCCAAGGAGTACTTGCTCTCCTCCCTGGGCCAAGCGTCCCGCTTCTGCCCGCGCATCGAGGCCAGCCTAAATGCAGTTGCCCCCGATGGATACGACCTGGATACCCTGGGAGCCTATGAGTTCCTCACGGAGAAGGCTCCGGCGCTGGAACAGGCAGGCTTTGGCATCCTGCTTCCCTCCTGGTGGACGCGCAGGGGGACGAAGCTTCGGTTGACGGCGCGCGCCCAGGTGAAAAGCCATCCGATGCAGGCGAAGGGCCGCCTTTCCCTCGATTCCATTATCCAGTTTGACTGGCAGGTGGCCTTGGGGAAGGAGCAGCTCACGGCAGAGGAGCTGTTCGCGCTGGCGAAGCTCAAAGTGCCGTTGGTGAAAATCCGCGGCCAGTGGGTCGAGGTTAACGCCGAGGAGATCCGAGCGGCCATTGATCTCCTGAAGAAGCGGGGGTCGGCCACCGTGGGGGAGATCGTCCAGATGGCGTTGGGCGCTGGGAAGCTGCCGGCTCCCCTGGCGTTTGGAGGGGTCGTGGCAAGGGGGTGGATCGCCGATCTGCTGGCGCAGCTCGAAGGTCGGGCCGCGTTCGATATACTCCCCCCGCCAGATGGGTTTCAGGGGACGTTGCGCCCATACCAGGTGCGCGGCTACTCCTGGCTTGCCTTCCTGCGGCGCTGGGGCCTCGGGGCGTGTTTGGCGGACGATATGGGATTGGGGAAAACGATCCAGACTCTGGCGCTCATCCAGCGGGACTGGGAGTCCAACGGAGGCCGGCCGGTCCTGGTGGTCTGTCCGACCTCCGTGGTCGGCAACTGGCAGAAAGAGGCAGCCCGGTTCACGCCGGATCTCCCCGTCCTGGTCCACCACGGCATCGCCAGGGCGAAGGGGGAAGCGTTCAAGAAGAAGGCCGAAAGTTCGGCCATTGTTATCGTGAGCTATGCCCTTCTCCATCGGGATTTGGAGGTCCTGAAAGAGGTCCCCTGGGCAGGGGTGATCCTAGACGAGGCGCAGAACATCAAGAACTACGAGACCAAGCAGGCGAAGGCCGCGAGGGCGCTCCAGGCGGGCTATCGCATCGCCCTCACCGGGACGCCTGTGGAGAACAACGTCGGAGAGCTATGGTCCATCATGGAGTTCCTGAACCCCGGCTTCCTCGGCGGTGCGACCGAGTTCAAGAGGAGATTCTTCGTTCCGATCCAGGTCTACCGGGACAAGGATGCGATGGGGCACCTCAAGCGCCTGACCGGCCCGTTCATCTTGAGGCGCCTCAAGACAGACAAAACCATCATTGCCGACCTCCCGGAGAAGCTGGAGATGAAGGTCTTCTGCACACTCACCAAAGAACAGGCCTCGCTCTATGAGGCGGTCGTTGAGGAGACGACCTCCCAACTCGATTCCACCAAGGGCATCCAGCGTAAGGGCCTCATTCTGGCGACGATCATGAAGCTCAAACAGATCTGCAACCATCCGGCGCACTTCTTGGGGGATCACTCCCGCATCCCGGGCCGCTCGGGGAAGCTCGTCCGGTTAACCGAGATGCTCGAGGAGATCCTGGAGGTCAGGGATCGCGCTCTTGTGTTTACGCAGTTTGCCGAGATGGGTGCGATCCTCCAACGCTACCTCCAGGAGACCTTTGGGCGCGAGGTGCTCTTCCTCCACGGGGCTGTCCCGAAGAACCAGCGGGATCGCATGGTAGAGCGGTTCCAGAGCGATGAAGATGGTCCACCGATCTTCGTCCTTTCCCTCAAGGCCGGCGGGTTGGGTCTGAATCTGACACGAGCGAACCATGTCTTTCACTTCGACCGCTGGTGGAACCCGGCTGTGGAGAACCAAGCTACCGACCGCGTATTCCGCATCGGCCAGACCCGGAACGTCCAGGTCCACAAATTCCTGTGCATAGGGACGCTGGAGGAGCGGATTGACGAAATGATCGAACAGAAGAAAGAGGTCGCTGAGATGATCGTAGGGACGGGCGAGGAATGGTTGACCGAGCTTTCGACCGCCGAGCTCAAGAAGCTGTTCGCGCTGCGTAAGGAGGCAGTGGGGGAGTAAAGATGGCTTGGCGATGGTATGATTCCAGATACTTTCCACCCTCGCACCCTATTCCCGTCAGGGGTGGAATCAAAGCGCAGTCCAAGCGGGGGACCTTTGGGGAGAGCTGGTGGGGCAGACGGTGGATCGAGATCCTGGAGAGCTTCCACATCGGGGCAAGGTTGGAACGGGGGCGATCCTACGCCCGTCGAGGTCAGGTGCTGTCCATTGACATCGGCAAAGGGATTGTCAAGGCGAGGGTCCAAGGTTCCAGGCCCAAGCCCTACGAGGTCGCCATCGAGATGAAGGTCCTTTCCAACGCCGGCTGGAAGAGGGTAGTTCAAACCCTGTCTAAGCAGGCGCGCTTTGCCGCAAAGCTCTTGGCCGGTGAAATGCCTCAGGATATTGAGGAGGTCTTCAAACAGGCGGGCGTCTCCCTCTTTCCGGAGAGGCTCAGGGACTTGAAGACGAACTGCTCCTGCCCAGATTGGTCCAACCCCTGCAAGCACATCGCTGCGGTTTACTATCTTTTGGGCGAAGAGTTCGACCGCGATCCCTTCCTGCTCTTCACCCTCAGGGGGATGGATAGGGAGGAGTTGGTAGGACTCCTGAGTAGGACCGGTCAGAGATCCGCTGCCCCTTTGCCCGATGCAGGCGAAGCGATCCGGCAGCCTGAGCCGCTTCCCTTAGAAGCGACCCAGTTTTGGTCTGGGGGCAGTTTGCCTGAAGACCTGTTCGGCGAAGTCCAGGTTCCCCATGCCCCGGCAGCCCTGCCCAAGCGCCTGGGAAGCTTTCCATTTTGGCGCGGGGAAGTCCGGTTCCTGGAGGCCATGGAACCCATCTACACCCAGGCCTCAACACGCGGCATGGAGCTGTTCTTGAGCGGGTTATGGGGCCTGGATAGCCCATCGGCATCCTTATCGGCCCACTCTGCCCTCCCCTCTGGTGGAGGAGGGCTGCGGTGAAGGCAAAGACCCCTCTTCCGTAAAGGATCGGGATTCTTGCTAGCGCGACTCAGGATAGAAAAGCTCTTGCAGCTTCCACTTCTTCTTATGTGCCCAGAAGGTACCCCCAACGTCGAGGGATTTCCACAATGCGGCCTCTACAGTTACCTCTGTGATCTTCGGAGGGCAAGATCCAGCGGTCGCAAATTGTACCGGTAGCCGCACCGTCTTCCGTGCAGCAACTGGAAAATCCCCCGGGCCCTTCAGTACGGCGGCACCCGCTTTTTCATCCCCTACCCAGCTGCTGAGCAAGATTGCTGAATTTGTACTCATGCCATGTGGCCCTAAGGACTCTTGCTTCCCGTCGGAACGGGCATAGGTGAGGATGATCGTGAGGTACTCTGCGGGAAGTACGCATTTTTGCTTGAACTCGTCTGCGAAGTATTCACCCGCCTTTGCGACTTCCAGAACTGCAGTGATCTGAAGAGGTTGGCCTACTTTGAATGGCTCCGGTGCGATGAGGATATCTTTTACCTTCACGGCATGGTAGCAGGAGATCTTAAGCGCTGGTTGTTGGATCGGTGATTGCGGAGGCTGGACCGTCTGCGACGCGCTGCTGGTAACCAACAGGAGGGTAAGGGCGACCATTGACAGGAGGACCTTTTTCATGGTGATACCTCCTCATGGAGTTTTCTCCATCCCCCCTGGCCGATGCACTTCTTCTCTAGACATGTCTCTTTTCCTGCGAGAAGTTGGCCTCAAATTGTAACTTCGGTTGGCTGACTCCCGTGCAGGGTTATTGTCTTACATTCCGGCCTGATCTTCCTCTGGAGACTCTGCAACGAGGTGCAACTGGAGTGTGGCGTGCGCGGCCTTCATCGTGTTGATGAGTAGCTGCGCGTCGGAATCTCTTCAGGTGGGTGAATGAAAGGACCTGTTGGACCATCCTCCTCCCCCTATTATGTGAGCTCTACATCACGCATATAACAGGAAGGGGCGTCCGAACTCATATCCGAAGGTCAGTACACACTTCTTGACGAAACCTCCTCTCCTTGATAGAATTCGCTTAAAGCATATGGCAGGGGAGGAATGGTGCTGCGTTCCTTGCGGCCCCTTCGTGCAGCTTCCATCTGAACAACTGCCTGCCAGGTAGTATATCCGCGCTTGCTGCAGTTATTGTTCTTACCCAGAAGCTGATCCCCTGAACCAGATCATAGAGTACAAAAACGTTACCCAAACTACGCGTAGCTCTGAAGGCTGTGATGAGGAGGAGGTGGGAGTTTTGGATTGATTCATGGGCAGCAAGATGCTTCGGATGAGAGGAGGGATAACGATGCTGCGATCCAGGGGTTTAAGGAGGGTGGTGGGTTTACTAGTAGTGAGCGTGCTGGTCGTAACGGGGACGACCTTAGCTCATACCGTGAGGCAGCTTCCTAAAGGTGCGGTGAGGCTCCCAGATTGCGTGCCGGCCATGGGCTATCACGCCTTTGTACCGAAAGACATGCCCTTCGGACCGATCTACGGAGTATGGAAAGATAATCTGGTCTTCACCGAGTATATGGTGAGATTGGAGGAGATGCAGGCGGGAAAGTTGACTAACCTGATAAGCCGCACGGGCCGCATCGACCATGTGGACGTCGAGTGGGTGCCCTCCGGCCATCCCGGCTTTGAGGTTCCCCACTTTGACGTACATCTGTGGAACGTTTCCCATAAGGAGCACATGGCCTTTGCCTGTCCGTGAGAGGGCAGGCTGCGCCTTCTCCTCCAGGTCTCGGGCGGCTACATTAACTGGCGGGAGGTGGTCCCAAAGCAAGCGAGGTACTCTCACTTCATCTCCGAGAGGATTCCGCCATAACCTCCCTGCCGGGGGCCACCAGTAGGGACACGGCGGCGCTGCTTACTGGCGAGGAGATCCGGCAGATCGCCCGCACCTACCATGCTTGGCGCGGCGAAACAACCACTCCCTCTCCCCTTGCAAGAGAGAAAAAGAATATTCCCTCCCCCTCGATGGGGGAGGGCGAGGGTGGGGGTGAATACAAAGACATCCCCGGCTTTTGCAAGAGCGCTACTCTGGACGAAATTCGCAAGCACGGCTACGTGCTCACACCCGGCCGCTATGTGGGCGCGGAGGTACGGGACGAAGACGATGAGCCATTCGAAGAGAAAATGCAGAGGTTGACGGCTCAGTTGTGTGAACAGATGGCCGAGGCGCGCAGGCTTGATGAAGTGATCTGGAAGAACCTGAAGGAGTTGGGCTATGGCAGCGAGTAAGCTATGCTGATCATGAGCCGTCAGAGGTGAGGAGGAGATAGCGATATGACACGCGTTAACGTCAGCCCAGTCCTCCTCCGATGGGCGTTAGAAAGAGCCCCTGAGCCTGCGACCATCCAAAAAAAGTTTCCGAAACTATCTGAATGGCTCCAAGGTTCGAATCAACCGACTCTACGCCAGCTTGAGGAGTTCTCTAAAGCGACCCTTACTCCATTTGGCTACTTCTTCCTTTCCACACCCCCGGACGAGCGGTTGCCCATTCCCCTTTTCCGAACCATCAGCGATGAACCGGTTCTGCGCCCGAGTCCTAACCTACTCGAGGTAGTTCGCATAATGGAGCGCCGCCAGGCCTGGATGCGCGAATACCTGATTGAACAAGGTTACGAACCCCTGCCATTCGTGCGGTCTGCTCAGCTATCTACCGACTCAGAGCAGATCGCTCGTGATATGAGGCGTACCC
>JAUQQG010000072.1 GCA_030550015.1 bacterium
GAAAAGCAGGATCTACTAAAGGAACCCGAGGAGAAGGAGGCGTTGACCATGGCGAAGCTCCTGCGCGTGAACATGACGGATCTGAAGGCCACCTACGAGGAGGTCCCCGAAGTTTACCGCTATTGGGGAGGACGGGGCCTTACCTCGATGATTACTTCTCGGGAAGTCCCACCAACCTGCCACCCACTTGGCCCTTCCAACAAGCTGGTGATTGCTCCTGGGATCGTCAGCGGGACCGCTGCACCGACCTCTGGTCGCACGTCCTTTGGAGGAAAGAGCCCGTTGACAGGAACGATCAAGGAGACCAACGCCGGTGGCCTCTCTTCCCAAAAGATCGCCAGGCTAGGGATCAAGGCCATTGTCATCGAGGGGCAGCCGAAGGATCCCACGAAATACTGGGTGCTCAAGATCACCAAGGATGGGACAGAGTTCCTCCCCGCTGATGACCTCGTGGGAAAGGGGATGTACGAGGTTTGCCAGCGCCTGTGGGAGAAGCATGGGAAAGTCGCGGTCATTGGCATCGGGCCCGCGGGGGAGATGCGCATGACCGCCGCTGGAATCTGCGTCAACGACCAGGAGAACACCGCCGGCCGGTACGCGGGACGCGGCGGGATGGGCGCGGTGATGGGAAGCAAGGGGATCAAGGCCATTGTCATCGACGACACCGGTGGGCCAGGGGTAGAGATCGTCAACAAGGAGCTGTTCGAACGGGGGATCAAGAAGCTCACTGACGCCTCCCTGAAGCACGATGTGACCAAGAAGGGAGGAGCCCTGAATACCTACGGGACGAACGTCCTGGCCAACATCATGAACGAGGCAGGGGGTTACCCCACGCGGAATTTCAGTAGCGGCCGCTTCGAGCTCACGCACAAGATCAGTGGCGAGGCCAAGGTGGAGATCATCAAACAGCGCAATGGCGAGGGGGCGACAGGACACCCCTGCCATCCTGGGTGCATTATCCAGTGCTCCGACCGCTGGCCAAACCCGGATGGTACGTTCAAAGTCTCCGTCATGGAGTACGAGTCTGTGTGGGCACTCGGGGCCAACTGCGGCATCGGCGACCTCGACGACATCGCCGACCTCATTTGGCTTTGCAACGATATAGGCCTCGACACCATCGAGATGGGCGGGACCCTCGCTGTGGCGATGGAGGGAGGTCTTCTTTCCTTTGGCGACGCCAAAGAAGCAAAGAGGCTTCTGGACGAGGAAATCCGGAAGGGCACGCCTCTTGGGCGTATCTTGGGCAATGGAGCGGTGTTCACCGGACGCGCATTTGGGGTAACGCGGGTACCCGCGGTCAAGGGCCAGAACATGCCGGCCTACGAGCCTCGCGCTGTGAAGGGCATCGGGGTGACGTATGCCACGTCCACAATGGGGGCCGACCATACCGCCGGGTATACCATCGCTCCCGAGATCCTTGGCGTCGGCGGGAAGGCGGATCCCTTCGCCGTTCAAAAAGCCGAGCTCTCCAGGAACTTCCAAGCCTCCACGGCGTTCATCGACTCCACAGGTTACTGCCTGTTTGATGCCTTCGCCGTCCTCGACATCCCAGAGGGACTGGAGGGGATGGTGGAGAGTTGCGCCGGCGTCCTCGGGACCAACTGGACAGTGAACGATATCCTCCCGCTCGGACTCCAGATCCTCAAGGCCGAGCGACAGTTCAACGAGGCAGCGGGGTTCACCAAAGCCCATGACCGGCTGCCTGAGTTCATGACCCGCGAGCCGTTGCCTCCGCACAATACCGTCTTCGACGTCCCTGAGGAGGTGCTCGACGAGGTCTATAATTTCTGAGGGAACTCGTGGGGGAAAAGCCAGGGCAGAGTAGGGGCACGGCATCCCGTGCCCCTACTCGGGTGATGCGATGATCGAAGTGAGGTTATATGGGCGATTGCGGAGATTTGCGGAAAACCCTGCGGTCACCGCAGAGTCTATCGCCTGGGTTCCTGTGGAAGGGGAGACCAGGGTAGAGGAGGTACTGCGGCGCCTCGGGATCGATCCAGAGCAGGAAGTGAGTAATATCTTCATCAACGGGCGCTACTTCTACGACGCTCGGGAGCGGACGGTCCGAAGCGGCGATCGAATCGGTGTCTTCCCCAAGGATATGGCAATGCTCTACTGCTGAAGGGAATCGTGACCTCAGTAAACTCTTTTTGATAAGATTTCCCTGGGATCGTGTTTTCCCATCCCTCAAAATGCTCCGCGTCCTGTTAGGTCCCTCCTCGGGAGGGGGCCCAGCAAAGAGGGAAAAGAGCTTTGCCGGGGGAGTAGATATGGTGGAAGTCCATCTCTACGGCAGGTTCAAAAAGCTTCTTGGAAATCTCTCGGCAATGGAGGAGGCCATCACCTTCCTCCCCGTGGAGGAAGGAGACACGATCGCCGATGTCCTGCGCCGGCTCGGGATCGAACGAGAGGATGTGAGCCATCTCTTCCTCAATGCTGAATACTCTGGGCTGCGCCGCAAGATAAAACCCGGGGACAGGCTCGGTATTTTCCCCAAAGAGATGGGCTTGCTGTATCGGCAGTATTTTCCAAAGATCGAGGAGTGAACCAACGTGATCACCGTTCAAGTGAAACTCTTCGCGACCCTGCGGGAACACCATCCTCAAGCAAAGGCTGGCAAGCCAATTGTGCTGGAGGTAGAAGAGGGGACGACGGTGGGCCAGCTCGTCGCACGCCTCGGTATCCCCAGGGAGGCGGTGAGGGTGGCTTTCCGCAACGGAGTCGTGGCCGAGGATACCACGCCGCTCAGCGACGGGGATGAGGTAGGGTTCTTTCCGCCCATTGCAGGAGGCACCATCCTTGCCCTGTAGGGGAAAGCGTCGCGTCTCTCCCGGCGTCGCGTCTCTCCCGTGGGTAGGCCCCGCGCCTCCCTCACAGGCACTAAGAAGTGATGCTCGTAGATGTTGGTGTGATGGTCAGCGAGGTCACGTGGTGCTGTGAATTCCCGGCTGCAGGAGCTGTAGGGTCAGGTTGACCACAAAGGAGAGCCCCAGAAGCAAGACTCCAAGCGTAATCGCCAGCTCAAAATTCCCCTTGCGCGTTTCCAGGACAATGGCCGTAGTCATGACCCTCGTGTACCCCTCGATGTCCCCTCCTACCATGAGGACCGCTCCAACCTCCGAGATCGCCCTCCCAAACCCCGCCACGATGGAGACGATGACCCCGAACTGTGCTTCCCGAATCAGGATAAAGCCTACTTGGCGCCAACTCGCACCGTCCATGAGCGCAGCTTCACGAATCGCTCTGTCCACGGCGCTTACAGCTGTCATCGTTACCCCGGCCACCAGGGGGATTGCCAGGAGCATCTCCGCCATGACCATCGCAGTGGGCGTGAACAGCAGGTGAAGCCAACCAAGCGGGCCTCTGCGGGAGAGAAGGAGGTAGACCAAAAGCCCGACCACGACCGGGGGGAGGCCCATGCCCGTATAAAGGACGGTAAGCACGAGGCGCTTGGCAGGGAACTCCCTCATCCCCAGGAAGGTCCCAAGGGGGATACCGAATGCCGAGGCAAGGAGCACGGCCGAGAGAGATACCTGGAGGGTCCGGATGACGATCTCACTCATCGGATGCACCGTCCTTGTAATGGTGTGTAGAGGGGACGGGTGAACCGGTCCAGCCCGTAAGAAAGGATCTTTTGTTGGACAGCGGGGGAGAGGAGGTAGGCGATCAGCGCACGGGCATCTTCGAAGTTGACGTGTGGGAACTTTTTTGGGTTCACGGCGATCGCTGCATACTGATTCAGGAGGAGCGGATCAGCTCGGTTCTCTCGGGGATAGAGCAAGGCGAGATGAAGCCGTGGCTCAAGTGCAAGGTAGGTACTCAGGTCCGTCAAGGTGTAAGCTTGCTTCTCACTAGCCATCATGAGGGTAGGGCCCATTCCCGCTCCAGAGACAAGGTACCACTCCTCTCCTTTGGGGTTGAGACCGGCCTTTTTCCAGATCTCCCACTCTTTGACCTCAGTCCCCGAGCCATCGCCCCGGGAGACAAAAAGGGTGTGGCTCCGCGCGATCCTGGTAAATGCGCTGGTCACGTCTGGGGCGGTCCCGATTCCTGTCCCGATTCCTGCGGGGTCGGTAGTCGGCCCAACGACAGCGAAGGTGTTGTAGGCGACACATGTGCGGAGGACCCCGTAGCCGCTGCGCACGAACTCCTGCTCAAGGCCAGGGGCATGGACCAGGAGGGCGTCTGCATCGCCCCTTCGGGCAATCGCCAGGGCCTGGCCTGTGCCGACTGCGAGAACATCCACCCGGAGATGCCGCTCCCGTTCGAAAGGGGGAAGGAGCACCCCTAGCAGACCTGAATCCGCCACACTCGTCGTAGTCGCCAGGACCAAACGCCGAGGAGGATTCTTTGCGCTCACGAAAAAAGCTATCCATGCAACACCAAGAACGAGGATTGCGAAGGAGGCGGCGACCAGAGAGGAGCGTGGCCTCTTCATGATCCTCTATCCTTTCCTCTCTTGGCGTCCCGGGGCACGTGGGAAGGGGTGCAAGCGGTGAAAGAATCCTTCTTCTTTGAGATCCTCACTCCCCAGGAAGCGAAGGCAAGGTTCTTTTCTTGTTGGAAAGAGAAGCCTCGCCCTCACGAGTTCCTTCCCTTGGAAGCCGCCCTAGGCAGGGTCGTGGCCATGGATATCACTGTCAGGTGCGACCTTCCGGCCTTCTTCAAGTCAACAGTAGATGGATACGCTGTACGCGCCGCAGATACCTTCGGCGCGAGTGAGGGGCTGCCAGCTTATCTCAGCGTGGTGGGCGAGGTCCTCATCGGGCACCCCCCGGCGTTTAAGGTAGGTCCGGGGGAAGCGGCCTGGATCCCCACAGGTGGGATGCTTCCGGAGGGGGCCGACGCGGTGGTGATGGTGGAACACACTGAGCCCCTCGACGAGCGAACCATTGAAGTGAAGAAGCCTATCGGGCCTGGGGAGAATGTCATCCGCCCGGGGGAGGATTTTCCAGAAGGCGCCGTTGCCATTGAGAAGGGACGAAAGCTCACACCCCAGGATATCGGGTTGCTCGCGGCCCTGGGCGTCACAGAGGTCCCCGTGGTGATCCCCCCGAAGGTGGCCATCCTCTCCACGGGGGACGAGGTCGTTCCTCCGCACGTGGATCCCGGGCCTGCACAGGTACGCGACATCAATAGCTACACCCTAGGGGCGATGGTGAGGGAGGAAGGGGGGATTCCTGTCCCTTATGGGATCGTTCCTGATCTTTACGATCCCCTCCTGGATGCCTTGCGTCAGGCGGTCGAGGAGTGCGACCTGATCCTTGTCTCCGGAGGGAGCTCTGTGGGTCCAAGGGACCTTGTCGCCCAGGCGATCCATGCTCTCGGTGAGCCTGGTGTCGTGGTCCACGGGGTCTCCATGAAACCAGGGAAGCCCACGCTCCTGGCCATTGCTGACGGGGTCCCGGTGGTGGGCCTACCTGGCCATCCCACGACCGTCATGATCGTCTTCCATGTCTTTGTGAGGGAGATCCTCTGGAAACTCCTGGGCCTGCGGTCGAGACCACGGCTTCCTGTCGTTGCGAAGATGGGCAGGAGGATCGCCTCCGCGCCTGGGCGCGAGGACTACCTCCGCGTGATGCTGGAGGAAAGAGGTGGGGAGCTGTGGGCCATTCCCCTTCTGGGGAAGTCTGGTCTCATCTCCACGATGGTAAAGGCAGATGGCTTGGTGAGGGTTCCCCTGGAGCGCGAGGGGCTGGAAGTGGGGGAACCTGTAGAGGTATGGATTTGGTGAAGGTGGGAAGGAACGATGCGTGGACGAAAGATCTACTTGACCGATGTACCCCTGGAAGAGGCTCTTCGGCGTTGGCTAGGGATCCTTAGGGACCGCGGGATCCTGCGTCCTCTGGAGGGGGAGCGAGTCATTGTGGAAGAAGCCTTGGGGCGAGTCACAGCGGAGCCAGTAGTTGCCCTTCGTTCCTCCCCTCATTACCATGCATCGGGTGTGGATGGGATTGCCGTAAGGGCAAAAGAGACGTTCGGGGCATCCGAGACCTCCCCTGTGCGGCTCCGGCGGGACCAGTTCGTCCTCCTGGATACGGGGGATCCTCTCCCCCCGGGGTACGATGCGGTGATCATGATCGAGGATGTGTACGAGCTTCCTTCTGGGGAAGTGGAGATCATTGCGCCCGCCATCCCATGGCAGCACGTGCGCCCAGTTGGGGAAGACATTGTGGCCACAGAGCTCCTCCTTCCAACCAATCACCGCATCCGTCCCGTGGACATTGGGGCGATGTTGGCCAGTGGGGTGACAGAGGTCTCAGTGAGGCGAAAACCACAAGTTTTCCTGATTCCCACCGGCGATGAACTTGTGGAACCCGGCCAAGCCCTCCAAATGGGATCGGTTGTGGAGTTCAACACGCGTGTTCTTAGCGCCATGGTGGAGGAGTGGGGGGGACAACCCTTCCGGCATCCTCCAGTACCAGATGACCTGGACGCCCTTCTCGAAGCGATCCACAAGGGAAGAGACCATGATGTGATCGTGGTGAACGCGGGTTCCTCTGCAGGGGGGAAGGACCTGACTGCTACCGCCATTGAGACGCTGGGGGAGATCATCCTCCATGGAGTGAGCATCAGACCGGGAAAGCCCACAATCCTGGGGATACTCGAAACTAAACCTGTGGTGGGGATCCCGGGCTATCCGGTAACAGCGATCCTTACTTTCGATCTTTTCGTAAAACCCCTTGTCTATGGTTTCCTGGGCCTTCCAGTCCCCCGAAGAGAAATGGCGAAGGCGGTGCTCACCAGGAGAGTTACCTCCAGCATGGGGGTCGATGAGTTCGTCCGTGTGAAGCTCGGACGGGTAGGAGAGCGCCTCGTCGCCACACCTCTAGGGAGGGGAGCAAGCCTCATTTCCACCATGGTGAGGGCCGATGGACTCCTGGTCATCCCCAGATCCAGCGAAGGGATTGAAGCAGGGAGTGAGGTGGAAGTCGAACTTCTGAGACCAGAAGAGGAGGTCACCAACACCCTCGTGGTCGTCGGAAGTCACGATGTGGCTCTGGATGTGCTCGCAGATTTCCTCCGCAAGCGCTATCCCGGGGTGAGTCTCTCCTCCGCTCACGTCGGAAGTCTCGGCGGGTTGATGGCGATTCGCCGGGGGGAGGCTCACATGTCCGGGATCCACCTTCTCGACGAAGAGACAGGAGAGTACAACGTTCCTTACGTACGTCGCTTCCTCGCAGATGAAGACGTCGTCCTTGTCACCCTCGCCCACAGGGACCAGGGCCTGATGGTACGCCCTGGGAATCCTAAGGGAATCCGGGGGATCGAGGACCTGACCAGGGAGGATGTGACCTTTGTGAACCGCCAGAGAGGAGCTGGGACAAGGATCCTTCTGGATTTCCACCTCAAACAATTGGGGATCGACCCAACCCGGATCCGCGGGTACGAACGGGAGGAGTACACCCATATGTCTGTAGCCGTGGCGGTTGCGAGTGGAGCGGCAGACGCAGGGTTAGGAATCTACGCTGCTGCCAGAGCATTGGGTCTCGACTTCATCCCAGTGGCGAAGGAACGCTACGACCTGGTGATCCCCAGGGAGTACCTGAAAACCCCGTTGGTCCGGCAGGCCCTGGAAGTTCTCTCCTCTCCGGAGTTCCGGGCTGAGGTGGAGAAACTCGGAGGTTACGATACCACGGAGACGGGCCAGATGGTCCCTCTGTAAGGACCATTGCAAATCTGGTCAGGAGATTTTGATAGAGAATCTAACAAAAAGGCGCGTCCTTGCACTTAGCCTGGTCATCCTCCCTTAAGGCTGGTACTTAGCCTGGTCATCCTCCCTTAAGGCTGGTACAATCGACTCGGCGGGAAGTCAAGGAAGATCTTCATCTGAGCCACAGAGTTTCCAGGGGGAGGGGATTGCTCTGGTAGGGGAGAGGTCCCAGAAGCATTTGGAGGGTATCCGTGTGGCCATCCTCACGGCGAGCGAGCGGGTCTCCCGGGGGGAAGGGCGGGATGAGAGTGGAGAGGTTATTGCAGATCTCGTCACTGCTGAAGGGGCGGTGGTCTGTGAACGGGTTGTTGTCCCCGACGATCGAGGGATCATCCGGAACCACCTCATGCGTCTGGCCGACGGGGGGACAGTCGATGTCATCCTCACGACGGGAGGAAGCGGCATTGCCCCCCGCGATGTGACTCCTGAGGCCACCCTAGATGTGGTGGAACGCCTGATCCCTGGGATCCCCGAGGCAGCGCGGGTCAAGACGCTAGAGAAAACCTCCATGGCCATGCTCTCGCGCTCCGTTGCGGGGGTCCGAGGCCAGGCGCTCATTATCAACCTCCCAGGGAGCCCAAAGGGAGTAAGGGAGTGGTTGGAGGTGATTCTTCCCGTGCTCCCCCACGCTGTAAGCCTGGTGAGAGGGGAGGTCTTTCCTTGGGGGAAATCCCATGAGGGCGCGTAGAGTCTCTCTTCCCTGTCGACGGAGAGGAGGGGGGTGACGTGGAAGATGCGCAACGCTTTATGGTGCTTCGTGTGCGGTCCACAGAACCCACTAGGACTCCGCCTCATCTTCCACTTTAGGGGAGAGGAGGTCTGTACAGAGTTCGTCCCAGGTCCCCATCACGTAGGGTACGATGGGGTGGTGCATGGCGGGATCCTTGCTGCTGTCCTGGACGACGCCATGGCGAACCTCTTCTTCCTCCGCGGTGAGGAAGCTCTGACCACAAAGATGGAGGTACGGTTCCGGAGGGAGGGAAGACCTGGGGAACCCCTCTTGATCACAGCGCGCGAAGCGGGCCGAAGGGGTCAATTTGCCATGGCCCGGGCTTCGGCCGTCAATTCCAGGGGGGAAGTCATCGCGGAAGCCGAGGGGACCTTCCTGTGCCGCTCCTCAGGCGCTCCGTCGGAATCCTGAAGGGGTTTGGATGGAGAATTTTCCAAAAAGGGTGCTGGGAGGAGCAGAACGCCTGTGGGACGAGAACGGAATGGCGAGAAACTTGTTACCGTAAACCGTCGAGCGCGGCATGAGTACCACATCGAGGAGACCTATGAGGCGGGACTCGTGCTCACAGGGACGGAGGTGAAATCCCTCAGGGCCGGGCGGGCGAGCATCCAAGAGGCCTTCGCTCAGTTCAAGGGCGGGGAGCTCTGGTTGGTTCACATGCACATCCCCCCCTACGACGCGGGGAACATTTACAACCACGACCCTCTGCGTCCTCGCAAGCTTCTCCTCCATAAGAGCGAGCTCCATCGCCTCGTGGGGAAGGTCCAGCAAAGGGGGTATACCCTGATCCCCCTGCGGGTTTACTTCAAGCGAGGGTATGCAAAGGTGGAGCTTGCCCTGGCCCGCGGGAAGAAGCAATACGACAAGCGCGAGGCAATCGCCCGACGGGAGGCCAGGCGGGAGATGGAACGGGCACTGCAGCGCCGCCTGAAGGGGAAGGAGAGATAGGGGCTAAGGAGGAGATGTTCCCCTACCTCGCCATTTGTGGTATACTGTGTGTGGCAGTTCACCTTGACTTTTCCCTCTGAGAGCGGGGGCGACAGGTCTCGACTAAGAGGGAAGAAGCAGGGCTGCGTGCCGAGGTCCAGGAACCTCGTAAAACATCCTGGAAGGCGAATACACGCCGAACCTGCATACGCCTACGCCGCCTAAGTAGCGCGGCGTCGTCTACCCGGTTTTGCCAGCGAGCCGGAGTGGGCGTGAGAAAGCTGGCTACCGCCTCCGACGCTGGCCCGGTGCCGGAGGGGGGAATCTCCAAGGGCTGGCTCCTGTTGGATCCCGCTCGGGGGAGCTGGCAGGGGCGAGGGTGAATACCCGAGCTACGCACGTAGAGGCCTTGCCCTCATCCTCTTAGGACGCGGGTTCGATTCCCGCCGCCTCCACCAAGGAATAGGAAAGGGTTGTTCGTGGATCCTTCTTTTTTGCCTTCCTCCCCGGCAGGATTGTCACTGCAAGATGTGAAAATTCCCAGGGATAATGGTTTGGGAGCGCTACAGAGGGATTATTGGAGACTGGGAGAAATTCTGGGAGTTTGCACGAAGACCGCAACCACGGACCCTCCGGATCCAGACGGGGCGAATCCCTCCGGATCGCGTAGTGGAGAGGCTTGAGGCGCAAGGTTTCCGTCTAGAACCCCTTCCCTTTCCTCCTCACTTCTACCGTATCGTCCACGAGCCGTTTCCCATTTCCAAGACCCTGGAACACTGGCTTGGCTTTTTCTATGTTCAAGAGTCGGTGATGGGGCTCGTGGCTTGGGCCTTGCTCGGTCCGACGCGACCCCAGAGCATCCTTGACCTCTGTGCCGCGCCTGGTGGGAAGACGACGCACCTTGCAGACATTCTTCAGGAAGGAACTGTGATCGCCTCAGACATTAGCGCAAGGCGGATTCGCGCGCTCGCGAGCAATGTACTCCGCACAGGATGCCTCAATGTGATGATTGTCCAAAGCGATGGACGCCTCTTCCCCCAGGGAGCTCTCTTCGACGTTGTTCTCGTGGATGCTCCCTGCTCCGCCGAGGGGAACCTGCGGAATGACCCGGCTGTTCTCCGGGAGCCCTCACGAGGCTACCGCAGGCAAGTCACGAATCTCCAGGAGGCATTGCTCCGCCGCGCGGTCTCCCTCGTGCGTCCTGGAGGGACGATCCTTTATGTCACCTGCACTTTCGCACCTGAGGAGAATGAGGCCATCGTGGATCGCATCCTTCGAGAGGCGCCGGAGCTGGACATTGAACCGATTGACCTTCCTATCCCTCACGAACCGGGCCTCCTAGAGTTTCTAGACATGTCCTTTGATAGGCGCTTGAGGGAGGCATGGCGGGTTTACCCCTATCACATGGATTCCGGGGGCCTGTTCATGGTCCGGCTCAAAAAGACCGGAAGGCCGCAGACAGATGTACCCCTCCCGGAGCCCCCGTTGGTCTTTCCCGGTGCGACTCTTCGCGAAGAAGAGGCACAGAAGAAGATGAAAATGGCGATCTCCTCTCTGCAAGAGGAGTTCGCGGTCGATGGAAGAATTCTAGAGAACCTGCGGTGGCTCGTGGCGGGACGGACGATTTGGGTGCATAGGTGTGAGGCCTGGCCTGTGGCGCTGTGGAAACCTGGGGGGGCCTGGAAGCTCGTCTCTTGCGGGATCCGGGCATTCTCCGAGTGGAAAGGAGGATATCGGCCAACGAGCTGGTTCTTGCAGTGGCTTGGGCCTCATCTCAAGGCACGGAAGTTGTTCTTGGAGGAGGTGGAATGGGTCCGCTTGCTTGCCGGGCAGTTCGTGGAGGCAAGAGGATTGGAGAACGGCTTTGTGGCCCTTGGGTTCGAGGGATGTGTGGTAGGGCTGGGTATTGCACGGGGCGGGCGGATCCGGCATATGCTACCTGTGGAACGTGCAGCCCAGCTCCAGGAGATCCTTGCCCTAAGATCTCATCGAAGGAGCCCCAGCGAAATCTTGTGAGAAGGCTTCGTGAATGTTCCGGAGGCTGAGACATGTCCAGGATCTTGGCAACTGAACCTGTGATCGCCTACTTTTCCATGGAGGTCGGCCTCGAGCCTTCCATGCCCACGTATAGCGGCGGCCTGGGAGTTCTGGCTGGCGATACGTTGCGAGCGGCAGCCGACCTCGGGGTGCCGATGGTAGGTGTGACCCTTCTCCACCGCAAGGGGTATTTCCGCCAGCATCTGGACGCCTACGGGAATCAAAGCGAGTCTCCTGCCATTTGGACCCCAGAGGACGTGCTGACGCCTGTGCCTGCCCACGTTACAGTGACCGTGGAAGGGCGGCGGGTGCATGTGCACGGCTGGCAATATACGATCCATGGCCTTTCTGGCCATGCGGTTCCAGTATACTTCCTGGATACGCTTCTCCCCGAGAATGCCCCTTGGGACCAGACCCTCACCGATTCTCTCTATGGAGGGGATGAACGCTATCGGCTGGCACAGGAGGTCGTGTTGGGATTCGGTGGCGTTGCCCTTTTGCGCGCGCTCGGCTACGAATCGGTGCGGTGCTACCATATGAACGAAGGGCACGCTTCCTTTCTCACCCTTGCCCTGCTGGAGGAACTCGCAGGAGGACGCGGTCTCCGCGCTATCTCCGGAGCTGAGAAGGAGGCCATCAGGCGACAGTGCGTCTTCACCACGCATACGCCCGTCCCAGCAGGGCATGACAAGTTTCCTCTCGACTTGGTGCGCCAGGTACTCGGAGAGGAGCGTGCTTCTTTCCTGGAAGAGAACGGCTGCTGCCTTGATGGGGAGCTCAACATGACCTACCTGGGGCTGGTCTTCTCCCATTACATCAACGGGGTTGCTATGCGTCACGGGGAGATCTCTCAAAACATGTTCCCACACTACCCGGTGAATTCCATCACCAACGGGGTCCACGCTGTCACCTGGACGTCCCCTCCGTTCGCCAGCCTTTACGACCGTCACATCCCTGAGTGGCGATGGGACAACCTGTACCTGCGCTATGCGGTCGGCATTCCCCTCGAGGAGATCCGACAAGCCCACGAGGAGGCGAAAAAGAACCTCCTCACAGAAGTGGAGCGACGCACCGGGGTGCGGCTAGATCCTGCAGTGATGACCATTGGGTTCGCCCGTCGCGCCACCGCGTATAAACGTGCAGATCTCCTCTTCTCTGATCTGAGCCGGCTGCGGGAGATCGTCCGGACCGCCGGGCCCATGCAGGTGCTCTACGCCGGGAAAGCGCATCCTCGCGACGAAAGTGGGAAGATCCTGATCCGGCGGGTTTTCGAAGCGGCGTCGGCCTTGGCGGACACCATGAAGGTGATCTATCTGGAGGAGTACGACATGGAACTTGCCCGCTATCTGGTCGCGGGGGTAGACCTATGGTTGAACACGCCCCAAAAGCCCCATGAGGCCTCTGGGACAAGTGGGATGAAAGCGGCGCTGAATGGAGTACCAAGCTTGAGCGTGCTAGACGGCTGGTGGATCGAGGGTCATGTGGAAGGGGTCACGGGATGGTCCATTGGAGAGAGCTGGGAGCTAGAAAGTGATCCTTCCAAGGAGGTTGCCTCCTTGTACGAAAAACTCGAGCGGGTGATCCTCCCGATGTTCTACCATCGTCCAGAGGAGTATCTGCGGGTGATGCGCTCCGCCATCGCTCTGAACGGTTCGTTCTTCAACGCCCAACGCATGCTCCGCCAGTACATGCACAACGCCTACGGGATGGGCTAGGGGGCTTCAATAGGCTATCCTTGACAAGTTCCCTCCACGTGGTAAAATTTCATCAGCTAAAGATTAGCTAAGTTAACAGATGGACCGGGAGCGGCTGGCCCAACAGTTGATTGAGGCGACCCACTTGTTCCTGCGCAACTTGTGGGTCGAGGTCCGCGCAGACATGGCCGAGGGTTTCCCCTTCCCCTATTACCGTCTCATTGGCATGCTAGCCAAACATCCGTGGACCCTGAAGGACCTTGCAAACGCGCAGCGCGTCTCCGCGCCCACCATCTCACGGGCGGTGCGCGTGCTCGAGGAGCGGAAGCTCGTGGTCTGCGAGCGGGACAGGTCCGATCGCAGGCGGGTCTGGATCCGCCTGACAGCGAAAGGGAGGGCGGAATACCGACGCCTCCAGGCGCACGCTGTGATGGGAGCAGGACGCCTCCTGGCGCGCTTGACCCCAGGGGAACGCAAGAAACTACAGGAAGTCCTGCCACTCCTGTACAAGATGTCCGAACCAAGGGGGGCGAAGGATGAACGCGATTGAGGCAGAAAACCTCACACGACGGTTCGGAGATTTCACCGCCGTCCAGGACGTCTCCTTCACTGTCGCGGAGGGGGAGATCTTCGCGTTCCTTGGTCCCAACGGCGCGGGGAAAACCACTACCATCAACATGCTGTGCACCCTGCTCCGACCGACCTCAGGAACCGCACGCGTTGGAGGCTACGATGTGCGCCGTGCGCCGCATGCCGTTCGCCGCAACATCGGGCTTGTCTTCCAAGATCCAAGTCTAGATGACCGGCTGACAGCATGGCAGAACTTGTGGTTTCACGCCATGCTGTACGACCTCCCCCGCGGGGAGTTCCATCGGCGCGCCCGATACCTTCTGGACCTCGTGGAGCTTATGGAGCATGCCCACCGGGAGGTTCGTACCTTCTCCGGCGGGATGAAGCGCAGGCTAGAGATCGCTCGTGGGCTCCTTCACCGCCCTAAAGTGCTTTTCCTCGATGAGCCAACGTTGGGATTGGATCCGCAGACGCGTCGGCACATCTGGGAACACATCATCAGCCTGCGGGATAAAGAGGGGAGCACCATCTTTTTCACTACGCACTACATGGACGAGGCAGAGAACGCCGACCGGATCGCCATCATTGACCACGGCCGGATTGTGGCCCTGGACACCCCGGAAAACCTGAAAGCAACCATCGGAGGGGACGTGCTGTTGATCCGGACAAGCGACGACAGGATCGCCGCGCAGCGGTTAAAAGAGATGCTACACCTGGAGGCACGTCTCACGGGGGAAGGGTTGCTGATCGAAGCCAAGAGGGCCGACCAGCTTATCCCCACGGTGGTCAATCTCTTCCAGAACGGGCAAGACTCGGCTCTGACCGTCTACAGTGTGAACCTGCGCAGGCCCAGCCTCGATGACGTGTTCATTAAGCTCACAGGGCGTGCATTGCGGGACGAGGAGGCTTCACCGATTGACCGGATGCGCTTGAGCAGCAGGCTCTGGAGAGGTTCCCGGAGGTAGGGAGATGTCTTGGCTCAAGGTGGTGTACACAATCTGGTATCGAGATGTCCTGCGCTTCTTGAGGGACCGCACGCGCATTGTTAGCTCCCTTGGACAGCCGCTCTTCTTCCTCGTGATCTTCGGGAATGGGTTGGCCCCGGCGATGACGGCCGGGATGGGGAACGTAGACTTCCGGTCCTTCCTGTTCCCTGGGATCGTCAGCATGGCTGTGCTGTTCACGGCGGTTTTCTCGGCAGTCTCCATTGTTTGGGACCGGGAGTTCGGGTTCCTCAAGGAAGTCCTGGTAGCACCCGTCCCCCGGACAGCAGTGGCGCTGGGAAAGGTCGCCGGAGGGAGCACGACGGCGATGTTCCAGGGAATCCTGCTCCTCGTGCTCGCGCCGCTCGTCCAGGTTCGCCTCGCACCCATCCAGTGGATCACTCTGGTGGCCATGATGCTCCTTCTGGCTGCCACGATGACCTCGTTTGGGATCCTCATCGCCGCGCGGATGCGTTCTATGGAAGGCTTCCACATGATGATGAACTTCCTCCTCATGCCCATGTTCTTCCTCAGTGGTGCCTTCTTCCCTCTTCGAGGCGTCCCCCTTTGGATGGAATGGCTGGCCAAGGTCGATCCGGTTACTTACGGGGTGGATGCGTTCCGACAGGTGATCTTGCGGGGCACGGTCCCTGAGCTCATCCTTCGCCTGCTCACCCTTTATCCGCTGGAAATCAACTTGGTCCTGCTCCTGGCATACTGGCTCCTCTTCCTCTTCCCAGCCGTCTGGATGTTTGCGAGGCAGGAATGAAGGAGAGCAGGCCGAAAGCAGCTAGTGAAGGAGCCCTGGGATTCCGCCAGGGTACTCGTAAGGGAGGGATCTGGTGATGACGGGAGGGATTCAGATTTTCCACGAGTCTACAGTGCCATTCGAGGAATCCCCCATGGGGCGAGGGGTAAGGCTGAGATGGGTAATCAGCAAGGCGAGCGGTGCGCCCCGGTATGCGATGCGGGTTTTCGAGGTCGATCCAGGCGGGGAGATTCCCCTCCACCAGCACTGGTACGAGCAGGAGATGTACGTCCTGGAGGGGGAAGGGATGGCCGGGGATGCTGACTCTGAACAACCTATCGGTCCTGGTACCGTCCTCTATGTCCCTCCTAATCACCCTCACCGGATGCGGAATACCGGGAAGGGTGTGTTGCGCTTCATCTGCGTGATCCCCCACTAGCCTTCAGAGAGCACATGAGCGAGCGCATGGGAAGACTTCGATGAAAGGGAAGCGTTGAACTACGCTCGTCCTCGTGATAGGCTCACCACCCTTAGGTTGTATGATCCGGTGGAGATCCATGCCCTCGCCTTGACGGGGTTCAAACAGCCGTGTTACAATCCCTACCAAGAAGAAAGCGATGAAGGGGACGAGTAGGCCGTCGTGACTCCCTCAGCGAGCCGGGAGGGGTGTAAGCCCGGTGGATAGCGCGGCTGAAGATCCCCCCTGAGCTGCAGGCCGAAAGGGTATTCCTTGTCTGTAGCGGAGGATCCTAAGTAGGCCCTGCCGGAACCCCCACCGTGAAAAGGGGGAGGGGATCGGACAGTGAGTGTCCTCGCAAAACCTCTGGGTGAGATGTCGCCTGGAGGGTGACTGTCCCGTCCCTGGAAGGAGTGCCGGGTTCCTTACACCCGGAAAGTGGGTGGTACCGCGGGAGGTAACCCTCTCGCCCCTTGAGGCGAGAGGGTTTTTGATTGATGGGAATCTGAGGGAGTGGGTACGATGTTTAAGAAGGTTTCAGGAACTGTGAACTTCCCCAGTCTCGAAGAGGAGATCCTCCAGTTCTGGAAGGCCAACAGGATCTTCGAGAAAAGCTTGGCCATGCGCGAGGGGAGCCCTTCCTTTGTCTTCTACGAAGGGCCACCGACGGCGAACGGACTTCCCCACATCGGCCACGTTCTGGCGCGGTCATACAAGGACGTGATCCCGCGCTACAAGACCATGCAAGGGTACTATGTCCCCCGGAAGGCCGGTTGGGATACTCATGGCCTCCCTGTAGAGCTGGAAGTGGAGAAAGAGCTGGGTCTTTCCAGCAAGCGGCAGATCGAGGAATATGGGGTGGAGCGGTTCAACGAGCGTTGCCGGGAGTCCGTTTTCCGGTACGAGGCGGAGTGGCGCCGGCTCACCGAGCGCATCGCCTTCTGGTTGGACCTGGACAATCCCTACATCACCTTCAAGGATGAGTACATCGAGTCGGTCTGGTGGATCCTGCGCCAGATTTGGGAGAAGGGGCTGATCTACCAGGATTACAAGGTTGTCCCCTACTGCCCCCGGTGTGAGACACCGCTTTCGAGCCATGAGGTCGCGCTGGGCTATCAGACCGTCAAAGATCCCTCGGTGTATGTGCGCATGCGAGTGAAGGGGCAACCGGATACCTCTTTTCTCGTGTGGACGACAACCCCCTGGACGCTTCCCAGCAACGTGGCCTTGGCCGTTCATCCTGACGTGACCTATGCCCTCGTCCAGCAAGGAGAGGAGAAGCTCATCCTGGCCAAGGACCTTCTGGGAGAAGCTCTCACAGGCCCGTTCCACATCTTGGAGGAGCGCAAAGGACAGGACCTCGTGGGATGGGAGTACGAGCCACTCTTCACGTTCTTCCAGCCAGACAAGAAGGGGTGGTACGTCCTTCCAGCGGACTTCGTGACAACCACGGAAGGGACGGGGATTGTTCACCTCGCCCCAGCTTACGGGGCGGAAGATATGGAGATGGGACGTCGGTACGACCTCCCATTCTTCCATCCAGTAGACCCTGCAGGCCGGTTCTCCGAGGAGGTCCCTCCCTGGAAGGGGCTCTTTGTGAAGGATGCGGATCCCAAGATCATCGAGGATCTGCGAAGGAGAGGCTTGCTCTATCGCGCGGAAACCTATGAGCACACTTACCCCTTCTGCTGGCGGTGCGATACCCCGTTATTGTACTATGCCAAATCCACCTGGTTCATTGCCATGACAAAGGTGAAGGACCGGTTGCTCGCCGCCAACGAGACCATCAACTGGATCCCTGAGCACATCAAAGAGGGGCGGTTCGGCGAGTGGCTGAGGAACGTAGTGGACTGGGCTCTCAGCCGGGATCGCTACTGGGGCACTCCTCTCCCGATCTGGATCTGCGCTTCCTGCGGCCATCGCCACTGTGTGGGTTCCATCCGGGAGCTCAAGGAGATGGCCATCCGGATGCCTGAGCACTTCGAGCTCCACCGTCCCTACGTCGACGAAGTGGTCCTCCGTTGCCCCCGGTGCGGAGGGGAGATGCGCAGGGTCCCTGAAGTGATTGATGTCTGGTTCGACTCTGGCGCGATGCCCGTCGCCCAATGGCACTACCCCTTCGAGAACGTAGAAGAGTTCCAGAAGACCTTCCCTGCCGATTACATCTGCGAGGGGATCGATCAGACCCGCGGGTGGTTCTATAGTTTGCTGGCGATCAGTGTGCTTCTCTTCGACCAGACATGCTACCGCAACTGTATTAGCCTGGAGCTTGTCCTGGACGCGCAGGGGCAGAAGATGAGCAAGAGCAAAGGCAACGTGATAGACCCATGGTCGATCTTGAACGTCCAGGGAGCAGATGCCCTACGGTGGTACTTCTTCACCGCAAGCCCACCCGGGATACCCAAGCGCCTTAGCCCAGAGGCAGTAACCGACGTTCTTCGGCGCTTCCTGCTCACTCTCTGGAACGTGTATGTCTTCTTCGTCACCTATGCCGTAGTGGACGGTTTCGTCCCGACGGGCGATGCGCCTCCTGTTGCAAAACGGCCCCTCTTGGACCGCTGGCTCCTCTCCCGCCTCCACCTCCTTGTCCAGGAGGTCACCGAGGACATGGACCGTTATGATGTGACCAGCGCGGGCCGAGCTATTGAGCGGTTCGTGGACGACCTCTCCAACTGGTATGTACGCAGGGGAAGGAGGCGGTACTGGAAGAGCGAGAACGACCAGGACAAGCTCGCAGCCTATTATACCTTGTACGAAGCGTTGGTTACGCTCGCCAAGCTTCTTGCGCCTTTCATCCCCTTTACCTCCGAGGCACTTTACCAGAACCTGGTTCGCTCCGTGGATCCGCTGAGCCCGGAGAGCGTGCACCTGACTGATTTCCCCAAGGCAGATCCCACGATGATCAACCGGGACCTCCTGGAAGTCATGGAATCCACCCGGCACCTCGTCAGCCTCGGGCGGGCTGCCCGGAACAGGGCTGGACTGAAGGTCCGCCAGCCCCTGCAACGAGCGGTTGTGCTCACGAAGGACGCCAGGCTTCTTCAGGAACCGGAGCTTTTGGCCCTGATCAGTGACGAGCTGAACGTCAAAGAGGTAAAGATTGTCGAAGACCTGACTCCCTTTGTCAGGTACGAGATCCGGCCCCGCTTTGATATCCTGGGGCCAAAATATGCTGGCAGGTTGCCTGAGGTCATTGCGGCCCTTCGCGCTACGGATCCTTTGGCCGTCACCCACGCCCTTACCCATGAGGGCCGGGTCATCCTGGAGACCCGGGAAGGCCCCGTCACTCTCTTTCCAGACGAGGTGGAGGTGCGCATCGAGGGACGGGAGGGGTACGTTGCCGAGAGCGAGGGAGGCGATGTGGTCGTCCTTCAGACCCAGCTCACCCCCGATCTTATCGAAGAGGGGATGGCACGGGAGTTGGTCCACCAAATCCAGCAGCTCCGGAAGGAGGCGGGGTTTGAGGTAGCTGATAGGATCCGCCTCTTCTATCAGGGGGACGGGCGGGTGGACGAGGTGATCCGGAAACACTTCGGGTATATCGCCCAGGAGACTCTTGCCGTGGAGATCCGGGAGGGCGTCGAGGGTGCAGAAGTGACCAAGCGCCTGGACGTTGACGGGTATGAGGTCCTGGTAGGGGTCGCCCGGATCACGTGAGGAGCAAAGGGTTTTTGAACATGCCCAGGGAACACACCCTCTTGGCGGGGTCCCTATCGAAATCCGTTCAAAGCCCTGGCGGGATGACCTAAAATAATTCTGGCAAGGTAGGAGGAATTTCCCCCTAAACTCCGAATAGCTTAGCGCATGGCTTCAGAGGACACTCTAGGGAAGGTGCCCCAGCAAAAATTTCGCTGGGGAGCCCGGTTCTGGGAAGAGTCTCGCCAAGGGGCAATAGGCGATTGGCGGGACAGAGGGAGGGAGTCGGGGGTGAGAGAAGAAGGGATCAGGAGGGCGGAGGAGTGCAGGGAGACCATTGTGCCGGGGGGAATCGTATGAGTGCAACACGGAAGGGAAAGGTAACGAAGGAAATCCCCGCGAAACCCAGGGAGCCTTCTCCAAGCAAAGTGAAGGGGCTCGCCAAACGTGATCTGGCACGCTTCAAGCGTCTTCTGGAAGAGGAGCAACGGAGGCTTCTCCTGGAACTGGAAGGGGTGGAGGAGATTGTGGAGGGAGCCCGGGAGGAGATCTCCGGCATGAACTTCGAGGGATACGACGAGGATCTTGCGGATTTCGCTGTAGATACCTTCGAGCGGGAGAAGGGTTTGGTGCTAGAGTCGAGCATCCAGGATATGCTTGCTCAGGTCGAGGCTGCCCTGAAAAAGATCGAGGAAGGAACCTATGGAATCTGCGAACGGTGCGGGCAGCCTATTAGCCTCGAGCGCCTGGAGGCCCTTCCTTGGGCAAAGCTGTGTATCTCCTGCAAGGCTCTAGAGGAAAAGAGACGAGGGATGTGAAGGATCGAGCGCTGCTCCTGGCTGTGTGCCTTGTCCTCGTTGACCAGGCGCTGAAAGCCGTGGTGGAGCGGGTAATTCCGGTGGGCTATTCCATCCCGGTGGTCCCGGGGATCCTCTCCTTTACACACGTCGTCAATCCGGGCCTCGCCTTCGGCTTGTTCAGGGATGTCCCTCCTGTTGTTGCCGTCCTGCTCACCCTGACCACCCTCCTGGCGTTCCTCTCGAATAGCTACCGTTGGCGCGGTGGGAGGATGGGTATCGCCTTCTCGTTGATCCTGGGGGGTGCCCTGGGGAACCTTCTCGATCGTCTCCGGGTGGGCCACGTGGTCGACTATCTCGATCTCCGGTTCTGGCCCGTGTTCAACCTCGCAGATGTCGCCGTAACCCTGGGGATGGTGCTCCTGCTTGTTAGGATTGGGTACTCGCAGAAACAGGGAGGTGCCGCGTGAAGCCAGTTCTGTTCCGCCTTGGACCTTTTCCCATTTCCTCCTTCGGGATCTTTCTTCTCCTGGCGTTTCTCGTGGGGATCGCGCTGAGCCGGCGCCGGGCGCAGGTCCTGGGGATCGAACCCAATGAGATGGTGGACCTCAGCCTCTATATGATCATCGCCGGGATCGTGGGGGGACGGATCGGCTATGTTCTCAGCGCACCGGGGAGCTTCCTACAGAACCCTCTCTCTATCCTGGCGATCTGGCGGGATGCTGGGCTCACCTTTTACGGTGCCCTCGCCGGAGGTGCGGTCGTTGCCTCTCTCTACGCGAGGCGGCGTGGGATTCGATTCTGGGCGCTTGCGGACCTGCTGGCCCAGCCCCTCTCCGTGGGCTACGCCGTGGCGATGATCGGCGCATTGCTGCACGGGCTCTACCTAGGGAAGCCAACCGGGGTCCCCTGGGCGGTGGAGGTGCTGTTCGAGAAGCGTCACCCCACCCAGATTTACCTTCTCCTTGCAGCGTTGGGAATTTTCTTTGTCCTCCGGTCCCAAGCCCGGCGGGAGCATCCTCCTGGAAGCATGTTCCTTACCTTCCTCTTCCTCCTAGCCCTCGCCCGAGTTGTTGTGGAGGTGTTTGTGGACAGCAAAGCGGTCCTGGGGCCAGCAACCCTTGCCCAACTTGTCAACGTGGTCGTCGCGCTGTTCGCCCTCGCGGCTCTCCTCCTGGTCTCCCGGCGGGCCTCCCTGCAGGCAGCAGGGTCGAACGCGGATGAAGGGAAGGTGGTTTCCTGAAGAAGGTTGTTTTCCTCCGTGTGGGTGAAGAGCACAGGAAATCCCGTCTCGATTCCTTCCTCGCTTCCCAACTCCTGAGCCTCTCCCGGATGCGGATCCAGGAGCTCATCAAGGCCGGCTTGGTCACTGTGGATGGACGTCCCCAGAAGCCTAGCTTCCGCGTCCAGCCCGGGCAGCGCATCGTCGTAGAGATCCCCCCTTCTCCTGAGACGGAACTCAAACCTGAGGAGATTCCCCTTTGGATCGTGTATGAGGATGAGGATCTCCTTGTCCTCAACAAACCCCCTGGCCTTGTGGTGCACCCAGGAGCTGGTCGTACCTCAGGAACGCTGGTCAATGCCCTCCTCGCCTACGATCCAAGGATTGCCAAGGTTGGAAGCCCTCTCCGACCGGGGATCGTCCACCGGTTGGATAAGGATACCTCGGGCCTCCTCGTGGTCGCCAGGAACGAGGTGAGCTATCTCAAGCTCTCGGCCCAGATCAAGGACCGGAAGGTTTCGCGTACCTATCTTGCTCTCGTCCACGGGGATCTCCCCCTGGCAGCGGGAACCATCGAGGCGCCCATTGGACGCCACCCGATTCTACGCAGGCGCATGGCTGTGGTCCCAACGGGGCGAAGGGCGGTCACCCACTACCGTGTCCTAGAACGATTCGGGGAGTATACCCTGGTGGAGGTCTCCTTGGAAACCGGGAGGACCCACCAGATCCGCGTCCATCTCGCGCACATCGGCCATCCCGTGGTGGGGGACCCGGTCTATGCCCGGCGCCGAAACCCTTTCGGCCTCACACGGCAGGCCCTTCATGCTTATCGACTCGCCCTGTACCACCCGCGCACAGGGGAGCGGATGGAGTTCACAGTTCCTCTGCCAGACGATCTCGAGGAAGTCCTGGAGAAACTCCGAACGACCAACCGTGCGCACAGAGATGCAGGGATCTCTTGACGCGAGAGGGAAAGAGAACCAGGGAGGCAATTTGGAGAGGAGATGAAGGGGAAACAGGAGTTGCGAGAAAAAGCCAAAGTGATGGATGCAGAGGGGATGCGCCGGGCGATCACCCGGATGGCGCACGAGATCCTGGAGCGCAATAAGAAGGTAGAAAACCTTGCCCTCGTGGGGATCCGGCTCCGGGGCATCTATCTTGCCCAGCGCCTGGCTCGGGCGATCGAATCCATTGAGGGGATCAAGGTCCCTGTGGGGATCCTGGACATCACCCTCTACCGCGATGACCTCACTTCCAAGGCAGACCGGCCCATCGTGCATATGACCGAGATCCCCTTCCCCGTGGAGGGAAAGCATATCGTGTTGGTGGATGATGTGCTGTTCACAGGGAGGACCGTGCGGGCCGCTCTCGATGCACTGATGGACCTGGGAAGACCTGCTACGATCCAGCTCGCCGTCCTAGTGGACCGGGGCCACCGCGAACTCCCCATCCGGCCGGATTATGTGGGGAAGAACCTTCCCACCTCCCGTCGTGAACTGGTCACGGTGCGGATGGGGGAGTGCGATGGGGTGGACGAGGTTGTGATTGAGGAGCCAGTTGAGGAGGGAGCGCAGGAGTGACCCAGATGGACCGCTCCCGATTGTACAGGACCATCCCGGGCTGCCTTCGCGAAGGCCTGCGAACGTAGCGCCGCTCTGTATAGTCCACCAGGACATGTCCAGATCCCCTGGCCTTGCTGAAGTAGGCGGCAACCTGTGCGGCAACCTCTATGGCCTCCGATGAAGGAGTCCGTCCTCCTGTCTGCAAGATGACGTGGGACCCCGGCACGTCCCTTGCATGGAACCAGAGGTCACTTGGGCGGGCGATGTGAAAGGTCAAGTGATCGTTCTCCCGGTTGCTCCGGCCCACCAGGATGGTAAACCCCTCTCCCGTGCTGTAAGCACGCAGCTTTCCGGAGGTTCGGTGCGGGGGAGGCGATTTTCTCAAGTATCCTTCTTCCTCCAACTCCTTGCGGATCTCGGCGAGGTCGTCGAGGGTCGTGGCTTGGTCAAGATACACCAGAAGGGAGTCGAGATATGCGGTCTCTGCCTGGACCTCCTTCAGCCGTCCCTCTGCCACCTGCCACCTGGCGCGCGGCACGGAGCTTGGAGTAGCGCTTGAAATAGGCCTGGGCGTTCTCGACTGCGCAGAGGCGAGGATCAAGAGGGATCCGCACCTCCTCGCCTTCAGAATATCCCGGGACCACTGCCTCGGAAGCCCCAGGGGGGATCTGTGAAGAGTAAGCCAGGAGGAGCTCCCCGAACGTGCGCAGCCGGTCGGACTCCTGGGCTTCCTCCAGAGTCTTCTGGAGATCGGAGGCCGCACGGGAAAGCCTGCGGAGGTGTTGTTCGATGGATGACCGCAGGGATTTGCGCTCCTCCGTGAATTGGCGCTGGGCCAGGAATGCATTGTACACAGCTTCCACCGAGGCGCTCATCGTCGCCGGGATCGCGTTGAGGTGAGAGAGGGAGGCGAAGGGAAAGGGAGTAAAGGCGACAGGGATCTCCTCAGCCAGGTAGAGGCGAGGGGAGTATGCGCCATGGGTTACGAGATCGGCAACTTCCCGGAGTTGCCTCAGGATGCATCGACCCTCCTGTAGGGCAAACGGGGAGGCGTTGGGATCCAGGCCACAGCGTACAATCAACTCCTTCGCCAAGGATGGACCGATCCCCCGGACCACGCCCGGGAGTGCCTTCCAGAGAGGCTTCCCAGACCTCTTGAGGCCATTGAGGAGTTCCTCTTCGCAGATCTCTTCCGGAGTAGGGGTCCTAGAGGGAGGTGGCGGGAGGTAGGGGATCCCTGGGTAGATCTGTCTGGGCCGGCTCACCTCCGCTGGGACGGTCTTCATTGCTCCGAGGATGGTCCCTTTGTGAACAAGGATGAGGTTGCTGTGGCGGCCCATGAACTCTGCCACGAGCTCCATTGGCCCCTGCAAGGTTTCGAAATGGAGGAGGGCGATGCGTTCAAACGGCGGTTGCTCCGCGTGGAGGAACCGCGCCCCTTCAAGGTGGCGTCGCAGGAGCTGGGCAAAGGGTGAGAGAGGGAAGGTCGGGGTTTTCATAGAGACGAGGTGCAGGCGGGCTGTTTCAGGATCTACGGAGAGAAGAAGCGCGTTTGCGGTACCCCTCGTCCGGATATGGAGAGTTACCTCCATTTTGCCGGTCTGGGTGATGCGGACCACCCGACCTCCTGCGAGCGGGACAAGTTCGCGGAGGACCGCGGAAAGGACGACGCTGTCGAACCCTGGAGCGGGCTGAACTGGCATGAGATCTGACCAGGGAGCAGTGTACGGCTCTTGCTAAGGGTGTGTCAAGCGTCAGGATTCTCTAAAGTGGAGTTTGGATCTCATTCCTCATCAGGGAGGGGTGTGGTGAGGTCAAACACCGAGGCGATCTGGATCTCCTTCTCCTTCTGGAGGTCGATCTCAAAGGGGGAGACGAACTCTCCTTGAGGATCCACCAAGATCCGCACAACCGGTCGATCCGGTGCGAGGGGGGAGACCTTGCTCACAACGCCTCGATATCCCCTCCACTTCCCCTCGCGCACCCGGACAGTGATCCCCACAGGGAACGTGGGGACCAACCGGAGGAAGAGGGTGACAAGCTCGCGGTTAAGGTGCGGACCGGCCATCTCCCGCATCTGCGCCACAGCCTGGTCAGGGGGATAGGCTGGGCGGTGAGGACGGTCCGAGGAGAGGGCGCAGTAGACATCGGCCACTTGTATGATCTCTGTCACCAGCAAGATTCGGTCTGGGGAGAACCGCTCCCAGAGGCTCCGGGCGATCTTGTTGGATCCCTTGAGGCCGCGAGGGTACCCCGACCCGTCCTGGCGCTCATGGTGTTGCAGGGCGACGTGCTTCGGGAAGATCTCCTCGATGGGCATCTTCCGGATCGTCTCGTATCCCCACTCGGGGTGCTTCTTGATAATCTCCCACTCGTCCACTGTGAGAGGACCGGGTTTGTTGAGAATCTCCTGCTGAACGTAGATCTTCCCGATATCGTGGAGGAGGGAGGAGAGGGCAAGCTGGTGAAGGTCCCACCTGTCCAAGCCGATGACCTTCCCCAACCCGATGGCGCCGATGGCCACATCGATAGAGTGCGTAAAGGTATAGTTGTCATGGCTCTTCAGCGTGACGAGCCCATCCAGAGTCTCCGCCTCCATGACGTCATCGATGATGTTCTCGATGTCCCTGTACAGGCGCTCCCAAAGTTTCTCCCACTTCGCAGGGAGCAGAAGGTCTTGTTTCCCCTTCTCTGCGGAGGTCCGGGCGGCGTGCTGGACCATCGCGAACAGATCGTGCATGCGCTTTACCGCGATCGCCCGGACATGTTCAGAGACGACGTCTATGGGCTCGATATCGTCTGCAAGCCCATCCCGCACGTACACCGCTCGGAACCCGCGGCGGCGCAACGCCCGGATCGAGCCCTGGGTAAGGGTCGCACCTTTCGCCAGGAGCACCTCACCACGGTCCCCAAAAATTGTCTTCGCGAGGACCAGGCCTGGCTCTAGCGCCGTAACGGGTATTCTGCGCATGACCTTCATAAGAGATCGGCTGCACAAAGGATCATCTTGAGCATGTTGAGTAACTGCATACAGGCGTGAAGAGGGTGGCTGGACGAGGAGAGCGAACTTAGGAAGTGATCCCGTGGTCTTCCAGGGGTCCCGTACATTCGCTACGCGAATGTTCAAATGAGCGGGGAGGCGGTGTGGTGCCACTTCGGAGCATGACTGGCTATGGAATAGGGGAGGCCCCGATTCCAGAGGGGAGGGTCGTGGTAGAGATCCGTGGGGTGAACCACCGCTATACCGATCTCACCGTCCGGCTCCCCAAGGATCTCGCCTCGTTAGAGGAGCGGGTGCGCGCGGCTGTCCTGGCGAAGGTGTTGCGGGGGAGGGTGGAGGTCGTTATAATGAAGGACGAAGCCTCCAGGCGCCCCGAGGCGTTCCGGGCGGATGTCGATCTCGCTCGGAGCTATGTACGGGCACTCGGGGAGCTGGCGAGGACGCTGGGTTTGGAAGGGACGATCAACCTCGCCATGGTGGCGTCCCTTCCCGGGGTGATCCGACTCGAGGAAGACCGTCAGGATGCCGAGGCCCTCTGGCCAGCCATCTCAACGGCGCTGGAGAAGGCGCTCGGTGTTTTTGTTCAGATGCGGGAAGAAGAGGGCGCACGGCTTATGCGGGACCTCCTGGAGAGGATCTGGGTTCTTGAGGAGGAGGCGGAGGCGATCGCTCGGCGTGCTCCCGCGGTGGTGGAGGAGTACGCGAACCGTCTTCGACGCCGTGTTTCCGAGCTCCTCGGAGATGTGCCCTTGGATGAGGGAAGGCTGGCCATGGAGGCGATGCTGTTCGCAGAGCGGAGCGACATCTCCGAAGAACTCGTTCGCATTCGCAGCCACCTCGCCCAGTTCCGGCAAACCATCGAGACGGCCACAGGGGCGGTGGGAAGGAAGCTGGACTTCATCCTCCAGGAGCTCTTCCGGGAGGTCAACACCATTGGGGCAAAGGCCAACGACCTCGAGATCTCCCACAGGGTCATCTCGATGAAGAGCGAGCTGGAGAGCCTTCGCGAGCAGGTGCAGAATATCGAGTGAGCGCTCAAGGAATATGGGGAAGCGGCGGAAGCTCAGGCCTGGCAGTGGAGGAGTCGAGATGGAAACCAGGCTGATCAACATCGGGTTCGGCAATATCGTTGCCGCCAACAGGATCATTGCCATCGTGAGCCCCGACTCCGCCCCCATCAGGCGGATCATCCAGGAAGCACGTGAGCGGGGGACCCTCATCGATGCTACCTACGGCCGTCGGACGCGGGCAGTGGTGATTACGGACAGCGGGCACGTGATCCTCTCCGCAGTCCAACCTGAGACGGTCGCCCACCGATTCGCGGCGAAGGAGCCTGTGGAAGAGCCGGAGGAATAACCCTCCATGATCATCGCCATCGGTGGGCTGATCGCGACGGGGAAGTCCACAGTGGCCTCCATCCTGGCCGAACGGTTGGGACTGCGTCACATCTCCGCCGGGGAGGTCCTACGGGAGATGGCGCGCAGGAAGGGCGTGAGCCTTCTGGAGATCTCCCGCCTTGCAGAGGAAGATCACTCCATCGACCGGGAGATCGATCACCTCCAGTCCGAGATGGCGAAGGCGGGGGATGCCGTGGTAGAGAGCCGCCTCTGTGGATGGATGGTGGATGCGGACCTGAAGGTCTGGTTGCGCGCGCCCCTGCTGGTAAGGGCTGCACGGGTGGCGCGCAGAGAAGGGAAGACCCGGGAGGATGCTCTCCAGGAGATGCTGGCAAGGGAGGCAAGCGAGCGGAAGCGCTACCGGGAGATCTATGGAATCGACCTGGATGACCTTTCGCCTTACGACCTCATCCTGGACTCCAGCCGCTGGCCCCCTGAGGCAATCGCCGAAGCACTCATCCACTTAGCGAAGACGCTGCGGCGTAAGGAGGATGGAAATGGAGAGCGAGCTTGAGGGGAAACGCATCCTCGTTGGCGTGTGCGGGGGGATTGCAGCGTACAAGGTTGCCGAAGTGGTGAGCTCTCTCCGCCGCATGGGAGCGGAGGTCCACGTGCTCATGACCCAAGCGGCCACGCGGTTCGTCGGGCCCCTCACCTTCCAGGTACTCTCCCAGAACCCTGTGATCACAGACATGTGGGCGCTGGAAAACCCTTGGGATGAGCCTCACGTCATCTTGGGAGAACAGGCGGACCTCTTCCTCATCGCTCCTGCAACGGCACACGTCATTGGGAGGCTCGCCAGCGGGCTTGCCGACGATGTGGTGACCGCCACCGCCCTGGCCACACGGGCTCCCGTGCTCATCGCCCCTTCAATGAGCGACCTCATGTACACCTCCCCGGCCGTCCAAGAGAACATTGCCCGGCTGAAAGCAAGGGGATATCGTTTCGTAGGACCGGAGTACGGCCGTCTCGCGTCTGGAAAGGAAGGGATCGGTCGCCTGTCTGAACCTGAGGTGATCGTGGAAGCCATCCGAAAGATCCTTGCAGAGGGTTCGCCCTCTCCTGATCCTGCGAAGCGGTGAGCTTCTCTCCCATTGTGCGGATGGTCACAATGGCCGCGCACACGCCTGCACGCTATGTCGAGGTTGTCCCAGAGGTCGCTACGCCGAGGCTCCGTGCGGCGCTCACATACGCCGTCCCCGAAAATCTCGCCAGGGAGGTTCAACTGGGCACTCGCGTTCTTGTCCCCCTCCGAGCGAGGAAGGTCACAGGGTTCGTCGTAGGGCTCAAAGAGCAAGCAGAGAGACCCGGTGTCCGGGCGATCCTCGCAGTGGTAGAAAAGGAACCAGCATTTGACCGGGACCTCCTGGAGCTCGCGAGATGGGTTGCGGAGACCTACTTCGCCTCGTTGCGGGATGCCTTGGACGCCCTGGTTCCTCCTGAACTAGAAGTTCGCTACTCTGAGCGCGTTCGGATCGCTGTCTTGGGACAAGCGCTGGAGGAGATCAGGGAAGAGCTCTTGAGGTTGAGGGCCAGCCGCCAGCTCCGTGTCCTGGATCTCGTGGCCCGTGCACGGGAGATGGAGGTTGAGGCCCTACGGCGGGCCACTGGGTTCGAGGATCTCCGGGGGATCCTGAGGGCGCTGGAACGGCGGAGAGCTCTCCAGGTGCTTCCTGCCGTGGTTCCTCCCAAGGCCCATCCCCGCAAGGTGCCTTGGGTCCGCCTCTCCATCCCAGGCCCTGCTGCAAGGGAGATCGCTGAGAAGCTCCAGGGTACTGCCCCGCGCCAGGCAAGGGTTCTCCAAGAACTCGCGGCGAAGATCTCTCTGCCTAAGTCCGAGCTTGCACGCATCACAGGAGCTGACAGCAAGACAATAGAGAGGCTCCTCCAGAGAGGCTTTGTGCCAGAGAGGCTTTGTGGAGGTGGAGGAACGGGAGTTCGTCCCACGGCCATCCCTGCGCAAGCCCGTGAAGCCCGCGACACCATCCCCGCCGACCCCTCTCGTGGAATCCCCCTTCGTCCTGAGTCGAGACCACCAGCGCGCCCTCCAAGCCATCGGGGAGAGCATCCACGGAGGGAAGGGGGAACGTTTCCTCCTATGTGGGCTCCTGGAGGGCGAGAAGACAGAGATGTACCTCCAGGCCATTCATCTGGCAAGGCATTGTGGACGCCGGTCCATTGTCCTCGTCCCGGAGATCTCCCTCACGCCACAACTGGCCGAGCGATTCCGGATGCGCCTGGGGGGAAGGGTAGCGGTTTTCCACAGCGGCCTCAACCCCTGGGAGCATTACGCTGAATGGAGGCGCATCCGCGCAGGGGAAGTCGATGTTGTGATTGGTGCCAGGTCTGCGGTGTTTGCGGCGGTCCCAAACCTCGGGCTACTCATCGTGGATGAGGAGCATGACCCATCGTACAAGCAGGAGAAGAGCCCTCGGTACAACACCCGTGATGTGGCAATGGCGCGGGGCCGCATCGCAGGGGCTACGGTGGTCCTGGCAAGCGCCACGCCTTCCGTGGAGAGCTTCTATCGGGCCCAGCAGGGAGAGCTGCGCCTCTTTCCCTTCCCTGCGAGAGTTCAGGGGAAGGCGCTTCCTCAAGTCTCCGTGGTGGATCTCAGAGGAGGCGGGGTAGGCCGCCGGGACTGGATTCTCTCTGCTCCCCTTCAGGATGCCATTGGAGAGAGCTTACGAAGGGGGGAGCCGGTAGTCCTGTACGTGAATCGCCGCGGGTACGCCACCTCCCTCCTCTGCCGGGAGTGCGGTCACGTCCTTCGATGTCCACGGTGTGGGGTCGCCGTGGCCTACCACACGGGGAAACCCTCGCGAGGGGGGAAGGACGCCGTTCCACGAAGGGTGGTCAGATGCCACTACTGCAACCTCTCCCTCCCAGCGCCCGAGACCTGCCCCAGGTGCGGTGGTTTTCACATCCACCTTCTTGGGGTGGGGACACAACGCGTGGAGAGGGAAGTCCGAAGCCGATTTCCCTCCGCACAGGTTGCCAGGGTGGATCGCGATACAGTCTCCGGTGCCCACGCGCTGCAAGCCATCGGCGAGGCCTACCAGAGGGGGGAGTTCCAGATCCTCGTGGGGACGCAAATGATTCTGGGGATCCCCGGGCTCACAGGGGTCGGGCTTGTCGGGGTGATCTCCCTCGATCAAGACCTCAGCCTCCCGGACTTCCGGGCAGCGGAACGCGCCTTTCAGCACCTGATGCAACTCGCGGGAAAGACAGGAGGAGCCACCCCTGGCAGGATCGTGATCCAGACCTATAACCCCCAACACTTCATCGTGGATGCAGCGCGCTCGCTAGATTACGAAAGGTTCTACCAAGAGGAGATCCAGCTGCGCCAGAGCTTGCGCTACCCGCCCTTCGTCCGCCTGATCAGTCTCCTCGTCACCCACCCTTCTGCGGAGGTGGCGGAGCAGGTGGCAGCACGGGTGGCTGTGCGCCTCCGGGGGAATGGTGTGGAAGTACTCGGTCCAGCCCCTGCACCCATTGCCAGGATCCGGGGCTTATCCCGCTGGCAGATCGTCTGCAAGACTGCTGAGCCAAGGGATGTACGGGCACCTGTGGAAGCGGCATTGGAGAGGGAGAGGTGGCCAGCGGGGACGCGGATCTCCGTGGACGTGGATCCGCTGGAGATGTTGTAGCCCTCGCCCCCCGGGGATTTGCACAAGGAACCTCCCATGGTAAGGTAGAAAGAGGTTCATATGCGGATCCTGGAGATTATCACGATCGATAGCCCGAAAGCTGCGATCCTGCGGAGACGAGCCAAGGCAGTACGGACGATCTCGCCGAGAATCCAGCAATTGATCGACGCAATGGTGGAGACGATGCGTGCGTACCATGGCCTGGGGCTCGCCGCTCCTCAAGTCGGGGAGGGCGTCCGGGTGATCGTGGTTGAGGTGGGGGACCGTCTCCTTGCCCTCGTCGATCCAGAGATCGTGGCGGCAGAGGGGGAGGAGGTGGGGGAGGAAGGTTGCCTCTCGATCCCCGGGATCGTGGCGGAGGTCAAAAGAGCCACAAAAGTACGGGTGCGGGCTCTCAATCGGCGAGGGAAGCGCGTGACAGTAGATGCCGTGGGGCTGTTGGCCAGGGTCCTGCAGCACGAGATCGATCACCTGGACGGGATCCTCATCACAGACCGCGTTGAGGACCCCTCTAAGATCCGGGTCATTGCAGAGCCGGTACAGGCGCTATCCTGAGCGAAGCGGCGGATTTCTCTATGCGCATCCTCTTCATGGGCACTCCTGAGTTCGCTCTGCCTTCCTTGGAAGCTCTGAGCAGAGAGGAGGTCGTAGGGGTCATCTCCCAACCAGACCGCCCGAGGGGACGAGGGCAGCGGCTCAGCCCGCCCCCTGTGGTCCAGGCGGCGCGGAAGCTGGGGATTCCCTGCCTCCAGCCCGAGCGGTTGAAGGACCCTGCCGTGCTTGCCTGGATCCGGGACCGGAAGCCTGAGCTCATTGTTGTCGTGGCCTATGGCCGGATCATCCCTCCTGAGATCTTCCGGCTTCCTCCCCTTGAGAGCATCAACGTGCATCCCTCGCTCTTGCCAAGACACCGGGGCCCTTCTCCCATTCCCTTTGCCATTCTTTCCGGGGACACCGAGACGGGGGTCACGGTCATCTACCTCTCCGAGGAGATGGATGCGGGGGATATCCTCCTGCAGAAGCGGGTCCCTATTGATCCTGAGGAGACAGCGCGAACCCTGGAGGGAAAGCTCGCCCAGCTGGGCGCTCGCGCGCTCCTAGAGGCGATTGAACTGCTCCGAGAGGGTAGGGCTCCCCGCATCCCCCAGGACCCAGCCATGGCCACCGTGACCCGCAAGCTCATGAAGGAGGATGGGAAGGTCGACTGGACTCGCCCTAGTGAGTGGATCTGCCGCCTCGTGCGTGCTATGGACCCGTGGCCCACTGCCTACACCTTCCGGGGTGGAACGCTCCTGAAGATCTGGCGAGCTTCCCCGGAGCCGGGGATTGTGGGGCGACCAGGGGAGGTCGTGGCAGTAGACCAGGAGAGCATCCTCATCGCGGCGGGTGAGGGTGGGGTACGTGTCCTCGAGGTGCAACCAGCCGGGAGGCGGCGGATGAAGGTGGAGGAGTACCTTCGCGGGTATCGGGTCCAGGTGGGAGAGGTATGGACATGATTGTGTTGTCATCAGGTGACCTTCCCGCTAAAATTGGGAAGGAGGTGTTCGTTGATGTTCTTTTGGGGTCCTTACGGGTGGCTGGTGATCCCTGCGTTGATCCTTGCCCTGTACGCCCAGTTCAGAGTGCAGTCTGCATTCAATAAATATGCCCGGGTCCGTGCAGCCTCAGGGTATACCGGGGCCCGGGTGGCCCAGGAGATCCTGCGCCGCTTTGGACTGCACGATGTCCGAATAGAGCCTGTTCAAGGGATCCTCAGCGACCATTACGATCCCCGTACAAAGGTCCTTCGCCTTTCTCCCCAGGTCTACGCGAGTGACTCCCTGTCTGCCCTGGGTGTAGCTGCCCACGAGACCGGTCACGCCTTGCAGCATGCTGAGGGGTACCTGTGGCTGGGTGTCCGATCGGCGATGGTCCCTGTGGCAACCTTTGGCTCCCAGGCCGGGCTCTGGTTGTTCATCCTGGGGCTCATCTTCGGCGGGAGCACCTTCCTCATGGACCTGGGAATCCTCCTCTTCACCGGGGCTGTCGCCTTCACCCTGGTTACCCTTCCTGTGGAGTTTAATGCAAGCGCGCGGGCGTTGCAGGTTCTCCAGGGACAAGGGTTCGTCGCGCCCCAGGAGGCACGGGCGGTGAAGGAGGTCCTGGATGCCGCTGCCCTCACCTATGTGGCTGCTGCCACTATGGCCATCTTCGAACTCCTCCGCCTGATCCTCATCCGCAGGCAGAGCGATTGACGCTCCCGAGCTCTTGGGAGGGGCACAGCATCGCTGTGCCCCTCCCAAAAATATCTAGGACCCAGATCTGATGAAAACGTGGAAATCTGATGCGATGGGGGAGCGTTCCAGTCGCAAGGTTGCTTTGGAGATCCTGACAAGGGTCGAAGAAGGGGCAGCGTATAGCAACATTCTCCTCCAAAAGGCAGGGGAGCACCTCGACGAGGAGGAGCGGGGGCTCATCAGCGAGCTGGTTCTTGGAACGCTCCGTCACCGCCTGCGGGTTGACCGTGCTCTCGGCCACTTCCTGCACTACCCCTTGGAATCCCTTCCTCCTTTGATCCGGTCGATCCTCCGGCTCGGAGCTTACCAGCTCCTCTTCCTCTCCCGCATCCCCAAGGCCGTCGCTGTTTCCACGAGTGTGGAACTTGCCAAACAGGTGGGACACGCAGGGACCGCTTCCCTGGTGAACGCAGTTCTCCGGCGCTTGGGTACAGAGGGGGAGCCTCCCCTCCCTCGTGAGGAGGAGGACCCTGCTGGCTACCTTTCCATCGCCTACTCTCACCCTTCCTGGCTCGTCCGCAGGTGGGTGGAGAGGTTCGGGTGGGAAGGAGCGAGGGCGCTGTGTGAGGCGAACAACCAGGTTCCTCCAACCTGCCTGCGCGTCAACTCCCTCCGGGCAACACGGGAGGAGGTGCTCTCCAGGCTTCGGGAAGCGGGCGTTCACGTGGAACCAAGCCCCTTCCTTGTGGAGGCTGTGCGCATCCATGGCGGCCCTGTAGAGGAACGGCAAAGGCTCTTTGAGGAGGGCCTTGTCTCCTTTCAGGATGAAGGGGCGATGGCGGTGGTCCATGCTCTCAACCCCTCTCCCGGTTGGGTGGTGATCGACGCCTGTGCTGCTCCTGGGGGGAAGACCACCCACATCGGTGAGTGGATGCGGAACCAAGGGAGGATCCTTGCCCTGGATATCCATCCGGGAAAGCTCCAAGCGCTTTCCCGCCATTGCGCCCGCCTTGGGATCGAAATCGTGGAGGCGCACCACCTGGACGCCAGGGAGACAGGGAAACGCTTCCCGGGCATTGCCGATGGGGTTCTCGTGGACGCGCCTTGTTCCGGTCTCGGGGTCGTCCGGCGTCGCCCTGAGGTGAAGTGGCGGGTGCAACCCGAGGATCTCCAAGAGCTCCAGAAGCTCCAGGTAGAGCTCCTTGGGGGAGTGGCAGATGCGCTCAAACCCGGGGGAGTTTTGGTATACAGCGTCTGCACCCTTGAGCGAGAGGAGACAGAGGA
Source organism: bacterium (assembly GCA_030550015.1). GTDB lineage: Bacteria > Sysuimicrobiota > Sysuimicrobiia > Sysuimicrobiales > Thermofontiviventaceae > Thermofontivivens > Thermofontivivens primus. The sequence continues at coordinate 34,626 of JAUQQG010000072.1, forward strand.
GGTCATCCAAATATTCCTGCGGAGATTCCCGCGCTTCTCCCCTACAGACCTCACCCCTTACCTCCCTTTTCCCCTTCAGGATGGCCAGCGGGAGATGGCACGGTCAGGATGGCCAGCGGGAGATGGCACGGCAGGGGATGGCCTTCCTTTATCCGCACATCCATGGGACAGATGGGTTCTTCATCGCCAGGATGGTTCTGAGCTAAGTACTGGGTAGAAGATTTCGCTAGGCATCTGAGAGGGTTCTCCGGAGGAGTAAGGAATTAGTGAAGGGAAGGCGTGGAGAGAGGGATGGAGATCGGCACGGGGATCATCCTTGGAGGGGAGTACGAGCTCCAAGAGTGGATCGGCGAGGGGGGAATGGCCACCGTCTACAAAGGTCGGCGCGTACGCGACGGGGTCCCGGTTGCCATTAAGATTCTGCGTCCCCATCTGAGCAACAACACGGAGTTCCTCGAGCGATTTGCCAGGGAAGCCAGCTCGATCTCGCAGCTCTCCCACCCCCATATGGTCCAGATCCTGGGTCGGGGGGTGGAAGGGGAGATCCACTATATCGTGATGGAGTATGTTCCGGGGGAGAACCTCAAGCAGTTCCTTCGCCGTCGTGGCAGGCTCTCCCCGGAAGAGGCCATCTCCATTGCGGTGCAGGTCTGCGACGTCCTCGAATATGCTCACAGCCACGGAATCGTCCACCGGGATATCAAACCCCAGAACATCCTGATCACCCCTGAAGGACAGGTGAAAGTGACTGACTTTGGCATTGCCAGAGCTCTGGCCTCCGCATCCATCACCCAGACCGGCGAGATGCTTGGGACCATTCACTACCTCAGTCCAGAGCAGGCGCGGGGAGCGCACGTGGACCAGGCAACCGATCTCTATGCCCTAGGGGTCGTCCTTTTTGAGATGGTCACGGGCAGGTTGCCCTTCGATGGGGAGAGTCCCATTGCTGTAGCCCTCAAGCACCTCCATGAGCCGCCTCCAAGGCCCTCTCTCCTGAATCCGGAAATCCCTGACTGGCTTGAGGGGATCATCCTCCGGGCTCTGGTGAAGGATCCACGGTGGAGATACCGGTCAGCCGCGGAGATGCGCGAGGACCTTCTGCGAAAGAGTGAACGGTGGAGGGCTCAAGAGCCCGACCGACAAGGGGAGGAAGAAACGCGTACCGTAATCTTCCCCGCAGCAAGGCAGGGAGCGCAGCCTCGCAGGAGGCCGGCGTACTGGATCGCCGTGGTCCTCCTTACCGTCTTCATGGGAGCAGCATGGGCGGGTTGGCAGGCGCTTACCGACTACCTCAACGTCCCAGAGGTCGTCGTGCCCGATCTGAAGAACCTCTCCCTGGTGGAAGCACAAACGGTAGTGCAACGGGCCAAATTGGCCCTCCAAGTCGTCCAAGAGGCCTATAGCGAGACTGTTCCCGCGGGGGCGATCATCAGTCAGGATCCTCCCCCTGATCGCCGCGTCAAGGAGGGACGTACGGTAAACGTCGTGGTGAGTCTTGGTCCCGAGCTGGTCCAGGTTCCCAGTGTGGTTGGGAAGGAGGTGGAGGAGGCTAAGCTTCTCCTCGAGCAGGCGAGGCTTCGCGGTGCGGTGCGAGAGATCTTCCATCCCGAAGCGAAACCCGGGACGGTGCTCAACCAGGAGCCCCAGCCTGGCGTCCGCGTGGAGCGAGGAAGCACCGTTTCCTTGGTGGTGAGCAAGGGGCCGCAGCTCGTGGAGGTCCCAGCGCTCATTGGGAAAACCCTCCAGGAGGCAGAAGGGCTCCTCCGACAGACAGGCCTCTCCTTGGGAGAGGTGCAGCGGAAACCTTCCCCCGGTCTTCAGGTGGAGAGGATCGAAAGCCAAACCCCTTCCCCCGGCACACGGGTTCCCCAGGCTTCCCCAGTCTCCATCGTGGTGCTCATCCCCGTCCCGTCTTTTCCAGGAGTTACCACAGAGCCTCTCCCAAGCCAGGGGAACGAACGGAGGACTCACCTCCAGATGATCGTCCCACAAGGGCCACCTCAACAAGAGGTCCGCATCGTGGTCATCGACGACCAGGGGCCAAGGGAGGTCTACCGCCAGATACATGCCCCTGGGGACCGGATCGATGAAGTGATCCACAGCATCGGGTATACGGTGATCCAAGTGTACATTGAGAATACTTTGTTCCAGGAGATCAGGCCGCAATGAGCCGGTTAGGGCGGGATTTCTTCACGGGGTCCTCGGGGGTCAGAATTGCTGCCTCCATCCTTGCCGCTGATCTGAGTCGGCTTGGTGAGGAGCTCAAAGCCGTTGAGGAAGGGGGCGCTGACCTGATCCACATCGACGTCATGGATGGACGCTTCGTCCCCAACCTCACCTTCGGCCCAGTGGTTGTCGAAGCAATCCGGCGCTCCACGCGCCTCCCCCTGGATGTCCACCTGATGATTGTTGAGCCAGAACGCCACCTGGAGAGCTTTGTCAGGGCAGGTGCAGATATGATCTCCGTGCACGTGGAGGCCAGCCTACACCTTCACCGGACCCTCCGGGCGATCCGGGCACTCGGCGTTTCCCCCTGCGTTGCCCTCAACCCCGCAACCCCACCCCAGATGGTTGAATGGGTGCTAGAGGAGGTCGATGGGGTCCTTGTCATGACGGTCAACCCGGGGTTCAGCGGGCAGGAGTTCATCCCCCAGGTCCTGCCGAAGATCCGGTGGTTGCAAGAACAGATCGCCTCCCGAGGACTTCCTGTCGCGATCGAGGTGGATGGGGGCCTCAACGACTCTACGATACCTGCTGTGGTGGAGGCTGGGGCAACGATCGTGGTTGCGGCATCCGCGATCTTCGGATCCCCTCATGGCCCTGCTCGCGCGATCTCTCGTCTCCGGGAAGCCGCGCTGATGGCTGCGCGGAAGGAGGGAGGGAGGTAAGAGCGAATGCGTCTTGCCATCATCACCCACGAGGAGTACGACCAGCACATCACCCCTCCTGGCCACCCCGAGCGGCCGCAGCGTCTCCAGGCGATCCGCGAGGCGCTGCGGGAACGGGGAGCCTTTGACAAGTTCCCTGTCGTCGCTCCTCAGCCAGTCGAATGGGACCTCCTTGCTCAGGTCCATCGCCCTGAATACATCCGCCTCATTGAGCAGGCTGCCCGCAGGGGTGGGGGGATGCTTGATCCGGACACCGCCGTCTCCCCAAAGTCCTATGAGATCGCTCTCCTCGCAGCTGGAGGAGCAGTGGAAGCGGTCCGGCAGGTCATGGAGGGAAGGGTCCAGTGCGCGATGGCGCTGGTTCGTCCTCCTGGCCACCATGCCCTCCCGGAGCGTGCGATGGGATTCTGCCTTTTTAACAACGTTGCTGTAGCCGCAACCTTCGCCCGAGAGCGTTATGGCGTTGAGCGAATCTTCCTGATCGACTGGGATGTCCACCACGGGAACGGGACCCAGGAGATCTTCTATCAAGACCGCTCGGTACTCTA
>JAUQQG010000058.1 GCA_030550015.1 bacterium
GGGGTAGTCTGGATGCATGTCATAGGCAATGGCAACGGGCGTCGCCTCATAAAGACGCAGGAAGTCAACGATGACGCGCTCAAAAGCTTGTAGTGCTTCTGGCGTCTCCAGATCGCCGATGTGCTGGCTAATGAATACGCGACGCCCAATGCTCAAGGCGATGGTGTTCTTGAGGTGAGCCCCAACGGCGAGGATGGTGGGGATCTCTCGAGAGACGATCACCGGCAGGGGTGCATAGCCCCTTGCACGGCGAAGCAGCCGCGGTTCGTCAAGGACGATCCACGCTACGCTGTCGTCCACGTGCCGCTCGATGGGACGGTCATGAACCAGGAAGAGGTCAGCGACGTGACCCAGACGCTGGAAGGCCTCCAGTTCATTGGTACAGATAGGTTCATCGGTCAGGTTGCCGCTCGTGGCCACTACGGGGAAGTCCACCTCTCGGAGCAGGAGGTGATGGAGCGGGGTATAGGGGAGCATGATCCCTAGGTTTGGATTGCCAGGGGCCACGTTCTCTGCCACGGGGGCATCTGGCCGGCGCCGCAAGAGGACGATGGGAGCCTCGGGAGAGGTGAGAAGTCGCTCTGCTTCAAGAGGCACCTCGCAGAGGGCCCGCGCCTGGTCGAGGTCCCTGACCATGATAGCAAAAGGTTTATCCCTCCTAGGTTTCCGCTCTCGTAACCGCGAGATCGCTGCGTTGTTCCGCGCATCCACCATGAGGTGGAATCCGCCAAGGCCCTTTACCGCAACGATCTTCCCCGCACGCAAGGCTTCCGCTGCTCGCCGCAGAGCATCGTCTCCTTTGGCAAGAAGAACTTGCCCGGCCCTTCCCTCCAGAGGCTGTGTAGACTGTGAAGACCGTGTAGACCGTGTAGACTGTATCTGTAGGGATGGGCCGTAGAGCATGACATTTGGCCCGCAGGTAGGACATGCGTTGGGCTGCGCATGGAATCGTCGATCGAGAGGATCCTCGTACTCGGCCCGGCACAGAGGACACATGGAGAAGTGCCGCATCGTCGTGTTCGGCCGGTCGTAAGGAAGGGAACGGATGATCGTGAACCGCGGGCCGCAGTTGGTGCAGTTGGTGAAAGGGTAGCGAAATCGGCGGTTCTCAGGGTCAAAGATCTCAACCAGGCAATCTGCACAGGTGGCCACATCGGGAAGGACCAGGGCCGTCCGGTCTCCGCCCCCTTCGCTGTGCAGGATCTCGAATGAGGAGTACCCTCGCGCATCTAGGAAGGAAACGTCGAGGCTGTGGATTACCGATCGTGGGGGTTTCTCTCGCTCCAAGCGCTGAAGGAATTCCTCGATTCGCGCACGCTCCCCTTCTACCTCGATGCACACTCCCTGGGGGGAGTTCCGCACCCACCCCTTCAACTGCAACTCTGTGGCGAGCCGGAACACAAACGGGCGAAAGCCTACCCCTTGCACCGCTCCCTGGATCTTTAGGTGTGCCCGGAGAATCTGCTCCTCTGTGATCATTGCATCACCTGGCAAACGTCTTGACTTTTACCGGCGACACCTCGCGGGGACCAAGTCCTCCAGTAACATCCTGCCCTGAGATCTTCTGGGTTCCTGCATCGCGCTACAACCCTAGGAACTGGACTGCCAGGCCGCACATACAGATCGTCGCACCAGCAAGGGCATCACGGTATCGCTCCAGGCGCGCCATGGGTAGGAAAGCAAGGCCCAGGGTCGAGGGAAGGACGATGCCAAGCATGGTGAGGATCGTCGCGCTCCCGAAGATCCCCGTAACCAGCGCCATCCGGAAGAGGCTGCCCTTGACAGCAGGATATAAGAGCAGGGGGATCAATGGTTCGCAGGGGCCGAAGACAAAGATCGTGAACAGGATCCAGGGAGCCAAGCTGGCCACAGGAGGTCCCCCCTCCCACTCCTCCTGGTGCGACAACCGACGGTAGGCTGCGCGCATTCCCCAGACGAAATACAAGAGCCCAAACGAGATGAGTCCCCACGCAGCAAGACTACCACGGAAGGATTCCAGAGCCTCTAGCTTTGATGTAGCAATCCCCAGGGCAATGCCGAGAAGAGCCAACAGGACCGAACTCCCAATATGGCCCACCCCGCACAAGGCGGTGATCCAGGCCGTCCTGGCTAGGGACCAGCGTCTTGCCCTGGCCATGGCGATGAAGGGAAGGTAATGATCGGGCCCAGCGAGCACGTGAAGGAACCCAATCGACGCAGAAGTCAACACGAGGACAGCCAGTTCCTGCGACAAGGCACAACACCTCCCATCCCGTTCAGCGTTCCTGCACCGGGTGAGCGCCTGGCGTCTCGCCCGGGGTGACGACTTCGATGCTCTCCAGGGTCATCTCTCCTCCCAGCATATGGGGGTCCACCGGTGTCCCGCACTGCGGACAGGCAAGCTCGCTGTCCACGACGAACGTCCTTCCACAGTACATGCAGGCTTGCTCAATGGTCCGGGTACGGAAGACCAGTTCAGCTCCTTCCGCAAGAGTCCCCCGGCTGATGGAAGCAAAGTGCGTGCGGACCACCTCCGGATCGATATGAGAGGCACTGCTCAACACCAAAACCAACCGGGAGATCGCCTGCGCTCCTGCTCTCTGTGCCGTCTCTAACGCCGTAGCCAGAATGTCCTCTGTCAAACCGAGTTCATGCATACGTCTCACCACCACGGTCTACACAGTCTGCACAGTCTACACGGTCTACACGAAGAGCATCCCCCTGGACAGGGGATAGCGAGGCCCCGTCAGGCCTTCCTCTCTTCCACCAATCGAGAACGATCTCCTGGGCCAAGCGCACAGCAACGGGGATGGCTGCCTGCACATCCGAGTGCATGGGACCACCCACGGTGGTACAGTCTGCTGCCTCGATAGCCAGGATCACCACCTCATCAGGCACGCGCAGGCAGAGTTTTCTCCCTAACTCCAGCGCCTCGAACAGTCCAACGTAGTGCGGAGAGCTGCCCGGGATAATTTGCACTTCCTCATCACGCCATAGGAAAATCGTCCCAGGAGGGTCCCTGCCCGTGAGGACGGTGTCGACCACGAGGAGGTGCGTGATGCCGAGAATCTCTTCCAGGAGGCTGAACCCTGATGCGGAGGTTGTGATCACCTCCACGTCATCTGGGAGGCTCTTCTGAAGCTTCTCGCCTACAGTAGGGCCGAACGCGTCATCGGCGAGCAAATCGTTTCCCAAGCACACTACACGGATCTTCATGTGAGCGACTCATGATTCACGGCTCACGATACACGCTTCCATCAAAATCCCGCCGTAACGTTGCCACCGTCTTCCCTTTCGGATCCCGGACCCGGATCAACAAGGGCATGCTTCCAGGGAGGGAGTGGGTGGCACATGCATGACAAGGATCATATGCCCGGAACGCCATCTCCACCATGTTCAGGATACCCTCAGGGATGGAGCCACCCGAGATGAGCCCTTTGGCGGCTTTCTCCACGCTCATCGCAATGCGCGCAGCATTGTTCTGTGTCGCCACAATCAGGTTCGCCTTCTGAATCACACCCCGCTCATCTGTCTGGTAGTGATGGATGAGTGTGCCGCGAGGTGCTTCTACGACACCGATTCCTTCGCGCGGCGTGGCAGTCGGCAGAGTGCGGACTTGCGGATCAGTGAGTTCAGGATCGTCTGCCAGTTCCTTCATGCGCTCTGCAGCGTAGAGGAGTTCGATCACCCGTGCCCAGTGATTTGCCAGGGTATGGTGGACGGGTTTCCCACCCAGCGTGACATAGAACTCTCGATAGGCCTCTTGGGCCAGTGGTGTCGCCATTCCCTCCGAAGCGTTCAAGCGGGCGAGGGGCGCAACACAGTAGACTCCGCTGTCTAGCCCGTCCGTGAACCCTTTCCACCCAATAGGCTTAAGATAGCAGAACTTCACATAACTCCATGGCTCGACGTGTTCGGCAATGTAATCGAGGTACTGTTGAGCCCGGAACTTCGCCAGCTCTTTCCCTTCCGGGGAGACCACGCGGATCCACCCGTCGTAGAAGTTGACGTGATTGTTCTGGTCCACTAGCCCCATGTAATAGGTCCGGTGGGTAAACACATCGGAGAGGATCAAGTTCACATAGTCCGTGTTCTTCAATACAACGTCGTGGAAAACTTCCAGGGTGAACTGGGCAAAGTCCACAGCCTCCTTGGCCACAGCCTGTATCTGTGCCTGCATCTCTGGGGTGATGCGCTTCGCTACGCCGCCTGGAAGGCCCAACACCGGGTGGACCGCCTTCCCGCCCACGGCCGCCAGGATCTCCCGCAGCTTCCGGCGCATCGCAATGACTTTCTGCCCTGTCTCAATCCCCACCTTGGCGATCACGCCTAACACATTGCGCTCCGCCGCCGGTGCTGTTGGGCCGACCACAAAATCCGGACCACCGAGGAAGTAGAAGTGGAGGGCGTGGTCCTCGACCATGAAGGTGCTGTAGAACAGCTCTCGGATCTTCTTTGCGACCGATGGCGGGTCTACCTGATAAAGGTCATCGAGAGCCTTCGTCGAGGCCATGTGGTGGGCAGTAGGACAGACACCACAGATCCGTGAGGTGATTTGGGGCATCTCTTCCGCAGGCCGCCCCTCGACGAACTTCTCAAATCCCCTCAGCTCAGGAACCTGGAAATAGGCACGCTCGACGTTTCCCGACTCGTTCAAGAAGATCTCAATCTTGCCGTGGCCTTCCAAGCGCGTGATGGGGTCGATGGTGATACGGCGTTGGAGGGAATGAACGTTTGCGGACTGCCGGACTTTCTCCCAAGCCTTCTCAAGAGGATCAGGAAGCGATTTCTCTGTCATTGCCGTTCACTCTCCTTTTGCGCCATAGCCGCCATTCTTCTCCGTCGCAACAACGAAGCGGGCAAGCTGTACCGATAGAACG